>NZ_JAWOAI010001240.1:0-230 GCF_033194735.1 Streptomyces sp. W16 | reverse complement strand
AGGCAAATCCGGATCACACATAGTCTGAGACCTGATGCCGAGCCGATTGTGGTGAAGTGGATGATCCTATGCTGTCGAGAAAAGCCTCTAGCGAGTTTCATGGCGGCCCGTACCCTAAACCGACTCAGGTGGTCAGGTAGAGAATACCGAGGCGTTCGGGTGAACTATGGTTAAGGAACTCGGCAAAATGCCCCCGTAACTTCGGGAGAAGGGGGGCCATCACCGGTGAT
>NZ_JAWOAI010001239.1:0-246 GCF_033194735.1 Streptomyces sp. W16 | reverse complement strand
CGTGATCTGGCCGAAGGCGTCGTGCAGCTGAAGGACATGGAGTCCGGCGATCAGACGGCGGTCGGGGTCAACGAGATCGTGGCGGAACTGGAATCGAAGCTGGGCTGAGGTGGGTTGGGGGCGGGGGCGAAATCCTCAGTCCAGCAACCCGTACCGCATCGCACTCGTCACTGCCGCCGTCCGGTCGTCGACGCCCAACTTGCCGAAGACGCGCAGGAGATGGGTCTTCACGGTCGACTCCCCGAT
>NZ_JAWOAI010001238.1:0-254 GCF_033194735.1 Streptomyces sp. W16 | reverse complement strand
GAGTCCTCGTGCCTGTTTCCGCCATGACCGGCCACCTTCCACACCCGCAGGACTACACACTCAAGCTTCAGTTAGAAGGTATCACGATTGCACTTGACGACCCCTTCTAGTGTGCGTTACAACTTATGAGGACGGGTCGTCGTAGCCGCCTCCCAGCAACTTGCCGAACGCGCCCGCGCCCAGGACCCCCATGAGGGCCACTGCCACGACGGCGACTACGAGTACCAGCCGCGACCGGCGGATCACCAGTTCGG
>NZ_JAWOAI010001237.1:0-255 GCF_033194735.1 Streptomyces sp. W16 | reverse complement strand
CCCAGAAGGCGGACATCTGCCGGGCGATGGGCGCCGAGGCGATCATCGACCGCAACGCCGAGGACTACCGGTTCTGGAAGGACGAACACAACCAGGACCCGCGCGAGTGGAAGCGGTTCGGCAAGCGGATCCGTGAGCTCACCGGCGGCGAGGACGTGGACATCGTCTTCGAGCACCCCGGCCGCGAGACCTTCGGCGCAAGCGTTTACGTCACCCGCAAGGGCGGCACGATCGTCACCTGCGCCTCGACCTCCG
>NZ_JAWOAI010001236.1:0-255 GCF_033194735.1 Streptomyces sp. W16 | reverse complement strand
CACCAGTACGCGGCGTCCACGCCCTGGAGTTTCACGGTCGGGATGGCGGCGGCGTTGGCGCGCTCCAGGGAGGCGGTCACCTCGGGCGACGTGTTCTCCGCCTCCGGAACCCAGAATTCGAAGCCCGGGTGCACAACTGGCTTCAACGCGCCTTCCGGGTCGAGCAGTTCCTGCAGTCGCGGACCGTCGGCCGGGGCGCGGCGGGCCTGCACCGGAGTGCCCGGTTCCGCGGCCAGCGCGCGCTGGAGGGTGTCG
>NZ_JAWOAI010001235.1:0-255 GCF_033194735.1 Streptomyces sp. W16 | reverse complement strand
CCCAGAAGGCGGACATCTGCCGGGCGATGGGCGCCGAGGCGATCATCGACCGCAACGCCGAGGACTACCGGTTCTGGAAGGACGAACACAACCAGGACCCGCGCGAGTGGAAGCGGTTCGGCAAGCGCATCCGTGAGCTCACCGGCGGCGAGGACGTGGACATCGTCTTCGAGCACCCCGGCCGCGAGACCTTCGGCGCAAGCGTTTACGTCACCCGCAAGGGCGGCACGATCGTCACCTGCGCCTCGACCTCCG
>NZ_JAWOAI010001234.1:0-255 GCF_033194735.1 Streptomyces sp. W16 | reverse complement strand
GCGTCGGGTGGATCTTGCCCTTCGCGACCAGCCGGTTGGCCTCCCAGGCCTCGCGGTAGTTGGCGAAGTGCGAGCCGATGATCCGCTTCAGGGACATCCACAGGTAGCGGTTGTCGTACTCGTGGTTAAACCCGGAGGTCGAGGCGCAGGTGACGATCGTGCCGCCCTTGCGGGTGACGTAAACGCTTGCGCCGAAGGTCTCGCGGCCGGGGTGCTCGAAGACGATGTCCACGTCCTCGCCGCCGGTGAGCTCAC
>NZ_JAWOAI010001233.1:0-255 GCF_033194735.1 Streptomyces sp. W16 | reverse complement strand
TCCACCGGCAGCCCCGCCAGCGCCTCACGCCAGAACGCCGACTGACGGGCCACCGCGCTGCCCGGATCGTCATCGGAACCCAGCAGATCACGCTGCCACAACGTGTAGTCCGCGTACTGCACCGGCAGTTCACCCCACGCCGGAACCGTCCCGGCGATCCGCGCCGCATAGGCGGTGGCAAGATCCCTGCCGAAAGGCCCCACCGACCAGCCGTCACCCGCGATGTGATGCACCAACAGCACCAGAACGTGCTCG
>NZ_JAWOAI010001232.1:0-255 GCF_033194735.1 Streptomyces sp. W16 | reverse complement strand
TGAGTCGGTTTAGGGTACGGGCCGCCATGAAACTCGCTAGAGGCTTTTCTCGACAGCATAGGATCATCCACTTCACCACAATCGGCTCGGCATCAGGTCTCAGACTATGTGTGATCCGGATTTGCCTAGACCACGTCCTACACCCTTACCCCGGGACAACCACCGCCCGGGCTGGACTACCTTCCTGCGTCACCCCATCACTCACCTACTACCACCTTGGGCCGGCGGCTCCACCACTTTCCATTCCCCGAAGGG
>NZ_JAWOAI010001231.1:0-255 GCF_033194735.1 Streptomyces sp. W16 | reverse complement strand
GGTGGCCGCAGAGACCAGCGAGAAGCGACTGTTTACTAAAAACACAGGTCCGTGCGAAGCCGTAAGGCGATGTATACGGACTGACGCCTGCCCGGTGCTGGAACGTTAAGGGGACCGGTTAGTCCGACTTCGGTCGGGCGAAGCTGAGAACTTAAGCGCCAGTAAACGGCGGTGGTAACTATAACCATCCTAAGGTAGCGAAATTCCTTGTCGGGTAAGTTCCGACCTGCACGAATGGCGTAACGACTTCTCGAC
>NZ_JAWOAI010001230.1:0-255 GCF_033194735.1 Streptomyces sp. W16 | reverse complement strand
GGTGGCCGCAGAGACCAGCGAGAAGCGACTGTTTACTAAAAACACAGGTCCGTGCGAAGCCGTAAGGCGATGTATACGGACTGACGCCTGCCCGGTGCTGGAACGTTAAGGGGACCGGTTAGTCCGATTTCGGTCGGGCGAAGCTGAGAACTTAAGCGCCAGTAAACGGCGGTGGTAACTATAACCATCCTAAGGTAGCGAAATTCCTTGTCGGGTAAGTTCCGACCTGCACGAATGGCGTAACGACTTCTCGAC
>NZ_JAWOAI010001229.1:0-255 GCF_033194735.1 Streptomyces sp. W16 | reverse complement strand
CCCTTCGGGGAATGGAAAGTGGTGGAGCCGCCGGCCCAAGGTGGTAGTAGGTGAGTGATGGGGTGACGCAGGAAGGTAGTCCAGCCCGGGCGGTGGTTGTCCCGGGGTAAGGGTGTAGGACGTGGTCCAGGCAAATCCGGATCACACATAGTCTGAGACCTGATGCCGAGCCGATTGTGGTGAAGTGGATGATCCTATGCTGTCGAGAAAAGCCTCTAGCGAGTTTCATGGCGGCCCGTACCCTAAACCGACTCA
>NZ_JAWOAI010001228.1:0-267 GCF_033194735.1 Streptomyces sp. W16 | reverse complement strand
CGGCCCGTACCCTAAACCGACTCAGGTGGTCAGGTAGAGAATACCGAGGCGTTCGGGTGAACTATGGTTAAGGAACTCGGCAAAATGCCCCCGTAACTTCGGGAGAAGGGGGGCCATCACCGGTGATCGGATTTACTCCGTGAGCTGGGGGTGGCCGCAGAGACCAGCGAGAAGCGACTGTTTACTAAAAACACAGGTCCGTGCGAAGCCGTAAGGCGATGTATACGGACTGACGCCTGCCCGGTGCTGGAACGTTAAGGGGACCGG
>NZ_JAWOAI010001227.1:0-276 GCF_033194735.1 Streptomyces sp. W16 | reverse complement strand
TCGGACTAACCGGTCCCCTTAACGTTCCAGCACCGGGCAGGCGTCAGTCCGTATACATCGCCTTACGGCTTCGCACGGACCTGTGTTTTTAGTAAACAGTCGCTTCTCGCTGGTCTCTGCGGCCACCCCCAGCTCAGACAGTAAATGTCATCACCGGTGATGGCCCCCCTTCTCCCGAAGTTACGGGGGCATTTTGCCGAGTTCCTTAACCATAGTTCACCCGAACGCCTCGGTATTCTCTACCTGACCACCTGAGTCGGTTTAGGGTACGGGCCG
>NZ_JAWOAI010001226.1:0-284 GCF_033194735.1 Streptomyces sp. W16 | reverse complement strand
AACTCCACCGCCTACCGGCAGCTGGTCTCCCGCAACGGCGCCGGCATGAAGCAGGGCGACAACGTCCTCATCTGGGGCGCGAGCGGCGGACTCGGCTCGTACGCCACGCAGTTCGCGCTCGCGGGCGGTGCCAACCCCATCTGTGTCGTGTCCTCGCCCCAGAAGGCGGACATCTGCCGGGCGATGGGCGCCGAGGCGATCATCGACCGCAACGCCGAGGACTACCGGTTCTGGAAGGACGAACACAACCAGGACCCGCGCGAGTGGAAGCGGTTCGGCAAGCG
>NZ_JAWOAI010001225.1:0-285 GCF_033194735.1 Streptomyces sp. W16 | reverse complement strand
ACGGGCACAACGACACGATGCTCGACCCCGAGCAGCGGATCTGGGGCTTCGAGACCAACTTCGGCGGGCTCGCCGAGATCGCACTGGTCAAGTCCAACCAGCTGATGCCCAAGCCGGACCACCTGTCATGGGAGGAGGCCGCCGCACCCGGACTGGTCAACTCCACCGCCTACCGGCAGCTGGTCTCCCGCAACGGCGCCGGCATGAAGCAGGGCGACAACGTCCTCATCTGGGGCGCGAGCGGCGGACTCGGCTCGTACGCCACGCAGTTCGCGCTCGCGGGCG
>NZ_JAWOAI010001224.1:0-285 GCF_033194735.1 Streptomyces sp. W16 | reverse complement strand
ACGGGCACAACGACACGATGCTCGACCCCGAGCAGCGGATCTGGGGCTTCGAGACCAACTTCGGCGGGCTCGCCGAGATCGCACTGGTCAAGTCCAACCAGCTGATGCCCAAGCCGGACCACCTGTCGTGGGAGGAGGCCGCTGCCCCGGGCCTCGTGAACTCCACCGCCTACCGGCAGCTGGTCTCCCGCAACGGCGCCGGCATGAAGCAGGGCGACAACGTCCTCATCTGGGGCGCGAGCGGCGGACTCGGCTCGTACGCCACGCAGTTCGCGCTCGCGGGCG
>NZ_JAWOAI010001223.1:0-335 GCF_033194735.1 Streptomyces sp. W16 | reverse complement strand
GTTGGCACGGCGATGAGGAACGTCATGAAGGAGAAGAACGGCAGCAACACTCCGCCGGTGACGTACATGTGGTGGGCCCACACGGTCACGGAGAGGCCGGCGATGGAGATCGTGGCCGCGACCAGTCCCATGTAGCCGAACATCGGCTTGCGGGAGAAGACCGGGATGACCTCGGAGATGATGCCGAAGAACGGCAGGGCGATGATGTACACCTCTGGATGGCCGAAGAACCAGAAGAGGTGCTGCCACAGCAGGGCCCCGCCGTTGGCGGCGTCGAAGACGTGTGCCCCGAATTTCCGATCCGCCTCCAGCGCGAACAGCGCGGCGGCGAGGAC
>NZ_JAWOAI010001222.1:0-358 GCF_033194735.1 Streptomyces sp. W16 | reverse complement strand
ACGGCACGCGACAGCGAACTGAAGAACCTGCGCGACCCCGGGGACGACTCCGGCCCCGGTGAACGTATCGACCTGGACTAGAAGCCCCCTGAGGGCCTGCCGTCAGATTCGCGTCTGCCCGGCGGGCTCTGGTGCGCACATCTGCGGCGTTGTCGTCGGTCGCCATGGCTCCGCCATGACTCCCTCCTCCGCCTTGCAGCTGCACGCACCAGAGCCCGCCGGGCCCGCCCTGCGGGCGAACGACGCGAATCCGACGGCAGGCCCTCGGGTACGGTGGGCCGTAGCGGGGCTCGACCGAAACTGAGGGATTCATGGGACTCACCATCGGCGTCGATATCGGCGGCACGAAGATCGCGGC
>NZ_JAWOAI010001221.1:0-412 GCF_033194735.1 Streptomyces sp. W16 | reverse complement strand
CCACTGTGCAGTTCTCAAACAACGACCAACCACCCGTCACACACCACTCACGCGATGCTTTACCGGGGCCGGCACTGAAGGCAGCCTGTTACAGCCGTACCCTCAGACACCCAACAGCGTGCCCGGCACTACCGTCACTCGTGGTCAGCTTTCCACGCTCCAAAAGAGCAGTACTTGCAGCCCGAGATGACGGACAGTGCCGAATAATCAACGTTCCACCCTTGAGCAACCACCGTCGGACATCTGCCGACGTAATGGCCCTGGACCACCGAACAATGTTCGGCGGCCTAGATGCTCCTTAGAAAGGAGGTGATCCAGCCGCACCTTCCGGTACGGCTACCTTGTTACGACTTCGTCCCAATCGCCAGTCCCACCTTCGACAGCTCCCTCCCCACAAGGGGGTTGGGCCACC
>NZ_JAWOAI010001220.1:0-446 GCF_033194735.1 Streptomyces sp. W16 | reverse complement strand
AGCAGGGCATCGTCTACGCGGGCTGGAACCCCGACTGGTTCAAGGCGTTCCTGGGCGTGATGCTGCTCGGCGCCGTCCTCATCAATCTGTGGGTGCAGCGCACCGCGACCCGGAGGTGACCTCCATGGCAAGCAACGAATCCGGCACCCACGGCGCCATCCTCGAAGACAAGGCGCCCAGCGACGCGGACGCGCCGATCGTCCAACTGCGCAACGCGGGCAAGGCGTACGGCAATGTGCGTGCCCTGCACGGGGTCGACCTCGCGGTCCGCCCCGGCCAGGTCACCTGCGTCCTGGGCGACAACGGGGCGGGCAAGTCCACGCTGATCAAAATCATCTCCGGGCTGCACCAGCACACCGAGGGCGAGTTCCTCGTCGACGGCGGGGCGGTGCACTTCACCACCCCGCGCCAGGCACTGGACCGGGGTATCGCGACGGTCTACCAGG
>NZ_JAWOAI010001219.1:0-447 GCF_033194735.1 Streptomyces sp. W16 | reverse complement strand
TCGGCGGTGTCAACGTGAAGATCACCATCGTCTACTGGCTGGTGTTCGCGGCGATCGCGACCTGGGTGCTGCTGCGCACGAAGTACGGCAACTGGATCTTCGCGGTCGGCGGCAACAAGGACAGTGCGCGGGCCGTGGGTGTGCCGGTGGCGTTCACGAAGATCTCCCTGTTCATGCTGGTCGGTTTCGGTGCCTGGTTCATCGGCATGCACCAGCTGTTCACCTTCAACACCGTGCAGTCCGGCGAGGGCGTCGGCCAGGAGCTGATCTACATCTCCGCGGCCGTGATCGGCGGCTGTCTGCTGACCGGCGGTGCCGGCTCGGCGATCGGCCCGGTGTTCGGGGCGTTCATGTTCGGGATGGTGCAGCAGGGCATCGTCTACGCGGGCTGGAACCCCGACTGGTTCAAGGCGTTCCTGGGCGTGATGCTGCTCGGCGCCGTCCTCA
>NZ_JAWOAI010001218.1:0-561 GCF_033194735.1 Streptomyces sp. W16 | reverse complement strand
AAATCATCTCCGGGCTGCACCAGCACACCGAGGGCGAGTTCCTCGTCGACGGCGGGGCGGTGCACTTCACCACCCCGCGCCAGGCACTGGACCGGGGTATCGCGACGGTCTACCAGGACCTGGCCGTGGTGCCGCTGATGCCGGTGTGGCGCAACTTCTTCCTCGGCTCCGAGATGACGAAGGGCCCCTGGCCGTTTCGCCGTCTCGACATCGAGAGGATGAAGAAGACCGCGGACGAGGAACTGCGCAACATGGGCATCGTCCTGGACAACCTGGACCAGCCCATCGGCACCCTCTCCGGCGGCCAGCGCCAGTGCGTGGCCATCGCCCGCGCCGTCTACTTCGGCGCCCGGGTGCTGATCCTGGACGAGCCGACCGCGGCCCTCGGCGTCAAGCAGTCCGGCGTCGTCCTCAAGTACGTGGCGGCAGCGCGGGAACGGGGCCTCGGGGTCATCTTCATCACGCACAACCCGCACCACGCCTACATGGTCGGCGACCACTTCAGCGTGCTGCGCCTGGGCACCATGGAACTCTCCGCCGAACGCAGCGAGATCACCCTGG
>NZ_JAWOAI010001217.1:0-653 GCF_033194735.1 Streptomyces sp. W16 | reverse complement strand
TGCAGTACGCGGACTACACGTTGTGGCAGCGTGATCTGCTGGGTTCCGATGACGATCCGGGCAGCGCGGTGGCCCGTCAGTCGGCGTTCTGGCGTGAGGCGCTGGCGGGGCTGCCGGTGGAACTGGATCTGCCTTTCGACCGGCCACGCCCGGCGATCGCCAGTCAGCGTGCCGGCCAGGTGCTCGTCTCCGTGGATGCGGAAGTCCATGCCCGTATCGCGGAGTTGGCCCGGTTGAGGGGCGTGACGCCGTTCATGGTGGTCCAGGCCGCGCTGGCGGTTCTGCTGTCCCGGCTCGGAGGCGGTAGTGACATTCCGCTGGGCACACCGGTCGCCGGACGCACGGAGGAAGCCCTGCACGATCTGATCGGCTGCTTCCTCAACACGCTGGTCCTGCGTACCGATGTCTCCGGCGATCCCACCTTCGTGCAGCTCCTTTCCCGTGTACGGGAAACGGACCTGGCCGCCTTCGAGAACCAGGACCTCCCCTTCGAGCGGCTCGTGGAGATCGTCGCTCCGCCTCGGATCGCGGCACGGCACCCGCTCTTCCAGGTCATGCTCTCCTTCGACACCAACACCGCGGCCGCCTTCGACCTCCCCGGACTCGAGACCGGCGAATTCGACCTCCCCGGACAGGAAACCGCCAAATTCGAC
>NZ_JAWOAI010001216.1:0-674 GCF_033194735.1 Streptomyces sp. W16 | reverse complement strand
TCGCCAAGTACGCCGCCAACGGAACCCGGTGATGAGCATGACCCAGCACGCCGAGCCGGCGGTGACCTCACCGCCGGCCCCCGGCCCGAAGGAAACCGACGGCCGGACCTCTGAACGGCCCCTGGTGGTACGGCTGTTGGCGCGTCCTGAGATCGGTGTCTTTCTCGGTGCGGCAGCGGTGTACGTGTTCTTCCTGATCGCTGCTCCGCCGGTGCGGGACGGCGCCTCGATGGCGAACATCCTCTACAGCTCGTCGACGATCGGCATCATGGCGCTGCCGGTCGCCCTGCTGATGATCGGCGGGGAGTTCGACCTCTCCGCCGGTGTCGCGGTCATCACCTCCGCGCTGACCGCGAGCATGCTCAGCTACCAGCTCACCATGAACGTGTGGGTCGGTGTGATCGTCGCCCTGCTCGTGTCGCTGGGGGTCGGTTTCCTGAACGGCTGGATGGTCGTCAAGACCGGCCTGCCGAGCTTCCTGGTCACCCTGGGCAGCTTCCTGATCCTGCAGGGCGTCAACCTCGCGGTCACCAAGCTGGTGACGGGGAACGTGGCGACCGACGACATCAGCAACATGGACGGCTTCGGCCAGGCGAAGAAGGTCTTCGCGTCGTCGTTCGACGTCGGCGGTGTCAACGTGAAGATCACCATCGTCTACTGGCTGGTGTTCGCGG
>NZ_JAWOAI010001215.1:0-709 GCF_033194735.1 Streptomyces sp. W16 | reverse complement strand
TTCGGCGGCGGTCTGCGCGAGGTCTGTGGTGCCGCACACGTCGCGGGCGGCGATGGACAGCAGGCAGCGGCGGTAGCCGACGCGGAGGGCGACGGGGTCGGTGGCCTCCGCCAGCCCGCGTTCGAACTCCTCCACCCCGGGGTGGAGGTCGCGGGGCTCGTACATGACGAGGGCGTGCCAGTCGCGCGGATGCCGGGCGAGATGGTCGCCGAGGGCGGCGGAGGCGCCGAGCACACCGAGCAGCCGGTCCCGTAGGGGTTTCGCCGCGATCAGCGTGTCCGTCAGCTCGCGCCGGGCGGTGGGCTCGGGCTGCGCCTCCAGGAGTCGTACAAGACCCTGAAGGGCCAGGTCGGGGTCGGCGGTGGCGCCGAGGGCCTCCAGCAGGACCGGGTCGTTCCTTATCGGCGCCAGCTCCGCGCTCTCCAGGAGCCGCTCGGCGGCCGAGGGATCGGTGAAACCGTGCCGCAGGAGCCGCGTGAAGGTACTGCTTCTGCGTCCCGGCGCCGTCATCCTCGGCCTCCCGTCCGATCAAGGTCGTATGGACCCGAGCGTAACCGGAGACACCGGCGGAAGCGCCGGGGCGGGAGCGGGGTTTCAGCGGGCCACCACCAGGGTGGCGGGGCGGGCCGGGTCCACCAGCACCGTGTCGCCCGGCCCGTCGGCGCCGCCGTCCGGCGGCAGCACCACCGCGGAGTCCGGGCGTCCGGCA
>NZ_JAWOAI010001214.1:0-717 GCF_033194735.1 Streptomyces sp. W16 | reverse complement strand
CTGCGGGCTGCCGTGGCGGTGTCGGTCACTGGCTGTCCTTCTTGTTCGGTATTTCGGATGCGGTTCGCGGCTCGGGGTACGGAAAAACTGTGGTGGTACGCCGGCACGGGGTGGTCAGGACACCCCGTGCCGACGTACGGCTGGGGTTTCCTACGGCCGCAGCAGCACCTTGCCGACCTTGGGATCGCCGGACCCCACCAGCTCGATGGCCTGCGGGAACTCGGCGAGCGGCAGCTCATGGGTGACCAGGGGAAGCGGATCGAGCAAGCCGGCCGCGAACACCCGCACCGTGTGCGCCCAGGCGTCCGGCGGTGCCCCGAAGACGGTGTGCACCTCCAGCTGCCGTACGACGAGATCGGTCGGGTCGAGACCCTCCGCGCCCGGCGCCGGGATGCCGGTGAGGACCAGGCGTCCGCCGCGCCTCAGCAGGGCGGCGGCCGTACGGGCCGCGTCCGCGGAGCCGGCGGTCTCGATCACCACGTCGAAGTCGTCGGGGAGTTGCTCGTTCTTGGTACGGAAGTCCGTGGCGCCGAACTGTTCCGAGAGGGCCCGGCGGTCCGGGCGGGAGCCCACCACCAGGAGCTCGGCGGGGGAGTTCGCCTTGAGGAACTGGATCGCGAACATACCGAGAGTTCCGGTGCCGACCACGGCTACCCGCTCGCCCGGCCGCGCGTTCGCCTTCAGCGCCGCCGCCGCGATGCAGGCCGCCGGCTCCAG
>NZ_JAWOAI010001213.1:0-736 GCF_033194735.1 Streptomyces sp. W16 | reverse complement strand
CGGCCCCGCGCACCGCCGCCCACCGGACGGCGGCCGTCACCCTGGTCCTCGCCGCCGGTGCCACCGACCCGCACGCCGGAGAACTGGCCCGGCTGCTGCGGGAACGCGGCGCGACGACCGTCCTGGTACGGCCCGGCGACGGCTGCCGGCAGATCGATCCCGGGCTGTACGAGGCGGGCCCCGACCAGTTCCAGCACCTCGTCGACCAGGTGTCGGCCTCGGCGGGCGGGTCCGCCCCGGACATCGACGTGGTCTGCTGCTGGAGCGCTCCGGACACCCCCGGTTCCCCTGGCGAACTGGCCGACGCGGCCCGGCCCGCCGTCGAACGCGTCCTCGCCCTCGTCAAGGTCACCGCGCCACGCGGCGGCAACCTGCGCCTCCGGCTGGTCACCGCCGGCGCCCAGCCCGTCGGCAGCGGACCGGGCACAGTACTCCCCGCCCTGTGGTGGGGACTCGGCCGCACCCTGGCAATCGAGCACCCCGCACTCGACCTCCGCCTCCTCGACCTCCCGCTCCACCCGACCACCGAGGACCTCGCGGCCCTGGCCGACGACCTCCTCACGGCGGACCCCGAACCGTACGTGGCCCTGCGGACGGCGGATGACATGCCGTCACCGGCCGAGGCGGAAGGCGTTGCCTCGGCCGGTACTGAGGCGGCGGAGGCCCTGGCTTCGGCCGGTACCGGTGCGGTGCGCGCGGGCGGGCTGCGGCTGGCCGCACGTCTCGTGCCAGCGCC
>NZ_JAWOAI010001212.1:0-739 GCF_033194735.1 Streptomyces sp. W16 | reverse complement strand
CCCGAACGCCCCGGCGTCGGCGGCGGCGACCCCCGCCCCCACCGAGGGGCTGCTGAACGCCACCGGCCCCGAGGGCATCCCCTCGGCCACCCCCACCGCCTCAAGGTTCAGCAGCTGTACGGCACTTCGGCTGACCTGCTCCACCAGCGCCCCGGGCAGCCAGCCACCGGCCACCAGCCGGGCGGCCCCTTCCGGTGCGAGCCGCCGGGACACCTCGCCCGGACTCGGCCGCGAGGCAGGGTCCTTGGCCAGACAGGCACTCGCCAGCTCCCGCAAGTCCCCGCTGATCTTCCCCAGTTGGGGTTCCTCGTGGACGACCTTGTAGAGCAGCGCGGCCGAGGAGTCGCCGGGGAAGGGGGACTCGCCCGTGGCCGCGTACACCAGCACGGCCCCCAGGGAGAAGACGTCCGAGGCACCGGTCGCCCCCTTCCCGAGGATCTGCTCGGGGGCCATGTAGCCGGGCGAGCCGACGGAGACGCCGGTGGAGGTGAGGGAGGCCGTGCCGTCCGTGGCGCGGGCGATCCCGAAGTCGATGAGGAGGGGCCCGTCGAGGGTGAGGAGCACATTGGACGGTTTCACGTCCCGGTGCACGAGCCCCAGTTCGTGGACGGCCGTCAGCGCCTCGGCGAGCCCCGCGCCCAGGGCCCGTACGGAAGCGGGAGGCAGTGGCCCGCCGTCCGTGACGGCGGCGGACAGCGACGGACCGGCCGCGTACGCCGTGGCGACCCACGGCACACCG
>NZ_JAWOAI010001211.1:0-740 GCF_033194735.1 Streptomyces sp. W16 | reverse complement strand
GGGCCCGCGCGCGTTGTGGCTGGCCCGGCTGAACCCGGACTGGCGGTTCGCCCTGCGCGCCACCCCGGGCGGCGGCGCGGCCCTGCCGGACCTGGACGACCCGGGTCAGGTCCAACAGCTGTGGCAGGAGGGGCTGTTCGCCGAGCGTGTCGCCCTGCTCGCGGCGATACGCGCACAACGTCCCGCGGTCGCAAGGGAACTGCTCGTCGCCACATGGGCGACGGAGCGCGCGGAGGACCGGCTGATGTTCCTCGACTCGCTGCGGACGGGGCTCACTGCCGAGGACGAGCCTTTCCTGGAGCAGGCGTTGGCCGACCGGAGCCGCAACGTACGGGCCACGGCGGCGGAGTTGCTGTCGGCGCTCCCGGACTCGGCGCTCGCCGCGCGGATGGCGGTCCGGGCCGCGGCCTGTGTGGCGGTCGACCGTACGCGCGAGGAGCCCGGCCTGGTCGTGGAGGCGCCGCACGAGTGCGACTCAAGCATGGAGCGGGACGGTGTGGTCGCGAAGGCTCCGGCAGGGCGAGGTGAACGGTCGTGGTGGCTGGGACAGTTGGTGGAGGCGACACCGCTTCGGACCTGGGAGCGGCGGCTGGGCGGCCGTACGCCCCGGGAGATCGTGGCGCTGGCGGTGGCGGACGACTGGCGGAGCGAGCTGCACGCCGCGTGGTGCCGGGCGGCGGTGCGGCAGCGGAACGCCGAGTGGTCCCGGGCGTTGCTCGGGGCGCCGTCGGCGCCCGAGG
>NZ_JAWOAI010001210.1:0-752 GCF_033194735.1 Streptomyces sp. W16 | reverse complement strand
CGACCGAACCCCGGCTCACGGTGCACGCCACCGCCGCCGGCCAGATCACCCTCACCCGCGATCTGGCCTCCCTGCGCCCCGGCACCTACGGCCTCGCCGGTGACGGCTCCCACGCGGTCGTCGGCCCCGTGATCGACACCGCGTCCCCCTCCGCCGACTCCGTCGTACGCCGCCTCGAACGCGTCACCCACGGCACCCTGCACCCCCGCGACAAGGTGTGGCTCACCCCCAACGTCCACATCGGCAACCCGAGCGCCGCCCTCGGCCTGGACCACGCCGACATCGACATCCCCGGCGAACTCGGCTCCCTGCCCGCCTGGTTCGTACCCGGAGCGCGCAGCACCTGGGTGATCGCGGTGCACGGCCTGGCCGCCACCCGCGAACTCGCCCTGAACGTCATGGAGTTCCTGCACCGCAACCGCTTCCCGGTACTCGCTCCCGCCTACCGCGGCGACCTCGGCGCGCCCCGCAACCCCGACGGCCTGGGCCACCTCGGCGAGACCGAGTGGCGCGACCTGGACGCCGCGATCCGCTACGCCGTGCGCTACGGCGCCGAGCACGTCGTCCTGTACGGCTGGTCCACCGGCGCCACCATGGCGCTGCGCGCCGCCGCCCACTCCGGGATGCGCGACCGCGTCTCCGGCCTGGTGCTGGACTCGCCGGTGCTCGACTGGGAGACGACGCTGCGCGCCCTCGCCACCGCCCGGCACACCCCGGGCGCGCTGCTGCCGCTGGCGGTCCGCGCCGCCCAG
>NZ_JAWOAI010001209.1:0-752 GCF_033194735.1 Streptomyces sp. W16 | reverse complement strand
GCCGCGCCATCGCGACGGCACCCTCCTTGGCGTACGACTACGGCGATCCGCGCGGCCGTGTCGAACTGCGCACCGCGCTCTCGTGCTACCTGGGGCGGGCGCGCGGGGTGATCGCACCCCCGGAGCGGATCGTGATCACGTCCGGATATGTACAGGGGCTCGCGCTCCTCACGCGCGTGCTCGACGGTTCCCGGGTGGCCATGGAGGATCCCGGACTGCCCTTCCACCGGGAGGTGGTCCGGCACAACGGCGGCAACGTGGTGCCCGTCCAGGTCGACGAACGGGGCGCCCGCGCCGAGGAGTTGGGGGACGCGGCGGCCGTGGTGCTGACACCGGCCCACCAGTACCCGACCGGCGTGACCCTGCACCCGGAGCGCAGACGGGCGCTGACCGACTGGGCACGCGCGCGTGGGGGACTGATCGTCGAGGACGACTACGACGGGGAGTTCCGCTACGACCGGCAGCCCGTGGGCGCGCTCCAGGGGATGGCGCCGGGACAGGTCGCGTACCTGGGGACCGCCTCCAAGACGCTCGGGCCCGCGCTGCGGCTCGGCTGGATGGTGCTGCCGCCCCACCTGGTCGACGCGGTCGCCGACGCCAAGCTGCACAGCGACCACCACACCGAGACCATCGGTCAGCTGGCGCTCGCCGAAATGATCGACAGCCATGCCTACGACCGGCACGTGCGCGCGTGCCGGCTGCGGTACCGGCGCCGCCGCGACCAGCTCCTCGACCGGCTGGGGGCGCGCAGC
>NZ_JAWOAI010001208.1:0-755 GCF_033194735.1 Streptomyces sp. W16 | reverse complement strand
CGCGCGGCCGGTGTGCACGAGCTCCAGCGCGGGGCCGAGCGCGCTGCGGCCCCGGTCCAGCCGCGCCCTTGAGGTGGTTCCTTCCCCCGCCGGCCGGGGGTCCGCCTTGCCGCTCATGAGGGCGAGTCTCCCATGATCCGTAGACATCGCCGCTGGGGGTCGGGGGTCGCGTTCACAGTGGCGGCCGGTGGGGGCTTGTCGCGCAGTTCCCCGCGCCCCTTGAAGGCATCCTCCGCCTCAGAAGCCGCTGACTCTCAGCGTCACGTTCAGCCTCCCTCTCAGCCCCAACTCCCCCGGCGCCGTGCCCCCGTAAACCCGGGGCACCCCGTGGTACGCCAGCCTCGACGGCCCCCCGAACACGAACAGGTCGCCGCTTCTCAACTCGACGTCCATGTAAGGCTTCGTGCGAGCCTCGGTGTTGCCGAAGCGGAAGACACAGGTGTCGCCAAGGCTCAGCGACACGACCGGTGCCTGGGAGTTCTCGTCGCTGTCGCGGTGCATACCCATGCGGGCGTCGCCGTCGTAGAAATTGATCAGTGCGATGTCGTACGGCTCTGCCTGCGTCCCGAGTGTGTCGACGACCGCCCGTCGCCCCAGTTCGTCCAGCCAGGCCGGGAACGGCTTCACGGGGGTGCTGTCGCCGTCGGTGACCGTTCGGGAGTAGGCGTACGGGTACCAGTGCCAGCCCAGGCACACCTGTCGGGCGGTCATCGTGCCGCCGCCGGGGGTGCGGACCGTGCGCAGGCCGGCGGGCG
>NZ_JAWOAI010001207.1:0-760 GCF_033194735.1 Streptomyces sp. W16 | reverse complement strand
GTGCAGCGTTGCGGCGTAGGCGTGTTGGCCGCGCTCGCAGGCGGCGGCGCCCCGCTCGTCGTCGCTGTGGGCCAGCGCCTCGGCCGTGCGCAGCGCGTCCTCGGCCTCTTCCCAGCCCTGCTCGGTGTAGAGACACCGCTCCACGAGCAGCGCGGTCCGCTGGAGGGCCGGTGCCGCGGTGTCGGGCCGTAGCAGCGCCGCCGCGTCGGCCCAGCAGGCCCGCGAGCGCAGCCGCCACACCGCGGTCTGGAGGGGATCGTCACCAGCGGTCGTTCCGTTACCGGACATGGCGGAATACGCCACGTTGCCCTCCCCGAGCACACCATTGAGCTGTTGAGTGGTGGCCGCATCTCAGCACGGATCGCATGGCCCGGCCAAGAGGGTGGGTGAAAGAATTCACAAAGTCGTGGGATCCCTGGGTCAGCTCATCCGCAGTGCCAGGAAGAAATCCAGCTTGTCCTCAAGGCGCGAGAGGTCCCGACTCGTCAACTGCTCGATCCTGCCGACCCGGTAGCGCAGCGTGTTGACGTGCAGGTGCAGCCGGGTCGCACAGCGCGTCCAGGAGCCGTCGCACTCCAGGAACGCCTCCAGTGTCGGGATCAGCTCCGCGCGGTGCCGCCGGTCGTAGTCGCGCAGCGGATCGAGGAGCCGCGCGGTGAACGCGCGCCGCACGTCGTCCGGCACGAACGGCAGCAGCAGCACGTGCGAGGCCAGCTCCTGGTGCCCCGCCGCGCACACCCGGCCGGGCCTGGCGGCGGCA
>NZ_JAWOAI010001206.1:0-765 GCF_033194735.1 Streptomyces sp. W16 | reverse complement strand
GGCGGCGCCGGCCCGTCGGCACGGGAAAGCGTCTCCGTCGCACCGGCGCCCGTGCCGGCCCCGCCCTGCACGAACGGCCTTATGCGCGCGAGGAGTTGTTCCAGGATGCGGGTGTCGTGGCGCAGGGTGTGGCTCACGGTGCGCCGGACCGCGTCCGCGTCGGCGGGCGGGGTGCCGTCCTCGACACCGGCCACGCCCCACATCGGCGCCTCCACGACCGCGGTGACGGTGCCGTGCCGGTGCGGGTGGAACCAGGTCGACTCGACGGCGGCCTCGGTGATGGCGGCGGCCAGATCGCCCCGGCGCGGTGGTGGGATGCGGTAGACGGCGGGGCCGATGCTGGGCCAGTACAGGGTGTCGTACGGCCCGAGTTCGCGCGGGATGCCGAGGCGGGCCGCGGTGTGCGCGACGCGTTGGGCGAGGCCCGGGAGGTCGCGGGTCAGTTCGACGAAGCCGCCGCCGACGTCGACGCCGTGCAGGGAGCACTGGAGGAAGGGCCGCAGTTCGTCCTGGACCTCCAACAGGGCGCGGGTTTCCGGGAGTCGGGCCCCGGCCGCGCCGTCCGGCAGCCACTCGGGCTGTTCCAGGAAGCCGGGCCGGAAGAAGTTCCGGAAGTACCGGCCGAGGCTGTAGGGGCCGGGCAGCCAGCCCTCGTTGCGGCGCGAGCCGTCGGGGTCGAGGGACAGCAGCAGGTTCCAGGTGGCGTCGGCGCCCTCGCTCAACCGGGGGTCGGCGAGGACCCGTTCGGCCAGGCGCAGCACCGTC
>NZ_JAWOAI010001205.1:0-766 GCF_033194735.1 Streptomyces sp. W16 | reverse complement strand
GCCGGGGTCGACCCCGTGCGCCGCCGCGGCCGTCGTGAACCACTCGTGCCGGATGCTCGGCTCGGCGCGGGTGTGGTGGTCGAGCATGCCGATCCGGGTGTGCCCCCGCGCGACCAGATGCGCGACCGCGGCGTGCACCCCCTCCGAGCCGTCGATCGTGATCGCGCTGAACCGTGTCCGCTGCTCCCGGCCGATCAGCACCACCGGCATGCCACGGGTGAACTTCTCCAACTCGCTCTCGGGACAGCTGAAGTAGCCGATGACCGCGTCCACTTGGGAGCTGATCACCTGGAGCGTGCCGAGCTCCTCCTCCGCCCGGTCCCCGGTGTCGTACACGACGACCTGCCAGCCACGGGCCCGGGCCGCCTCCAGCGCGGCGGCGGCGACCTCGGTGAAGAACGGGTTGAGCAGGTCGGGGATGACCAGCCCGATCGTCATCGTGTCCTGGCGGACCAGACCACGGGCGAACCGGCTCGGGCGGTACCCGAGCGCGCGAGCGGCGTCGAGCACCCGCTGCTTGGTGTCGCCGTCGATCTCGTCCTTGTCGTTGAGTGCCCGTGACACGGTCTGCCGGGACACCCCGGCCGACTTGGCGACGTCATTGATCGTGATTTTCCGGGGCTCGGCTCCCGCTGTTGATGGCAACACCATCGCCCACCTCCCGCTTCTCGCGAACGCCGGTGCGCGCGCAAGGCCCGAGTATGCCCGTACCGGGGCGGCCGGACGAAGCGACGGCCACCGGCGGGCGGCGCCGGCGCGGTTGTCG
>NZ_JAWOAI010001204.1:0-785 GCF_033194735.1 Streptomyces sp. W16 | reverse complement strand
CCCGCCAGGTCTCGGCCCGGGTGCACACCCACGCCGCCGCGCCGCTCGCGTCGGGCAGCGGCTGTGTGGCGTACTGCCAGGCGTTCACGGACCGTACGCCGAGCGAGCGCATCGCGCCGAGGGAGCAGGCGAAGGGCGCCCAGGCGTGCTGTGTCTGCGCGCCGGACACCTCGTGGGCCGAGCCGGGCCGCCCGGCGGTGAGGTGCGCCGGGACCAGTTCACCGAGGTCGCTCATCAGGCGGGTGCCGGTGTCGTCGGTCAGCTGGAGCACGTTCCACGACGTGCACGCGCCGGTCTGCTGGGCGGGGCTGGCCAGCGGCGAGGTGATCCCGTCGGTGAGAGTCATGGGCAGCGCACCGGCGCTCGGCTTCAGCAGGTCCCGCTCGGCCGCCTTCCTCACCCAAGGGGCCGTCAGATAACGGACGTTGCCGTCGGCCCGGTCCAGCACCACCGCGTTCGCCTCGGTGCCGGTCGCGCCGTCGACCCGGGCGAAGTCCAGCGCGGCGCCCTTGGTGCCGTCCTTCGGCTCGGCGTAGCGGGCGATGCGCAGACCGTCGTAAAGGATCACCACGCGGGCGTTGTCGACCGTTCCCGCGTACAGGAGTTGGGGCGGTCCGGCCGGACCGCCGGCGGGAGTGCCGGGGGTCGCCGAGACCTGGACGGACTCGCCGGGGCGGGCCCAGACGGCGAGGGCGCGGCGCAGCAGGGCAGTGTCCTCGGTGAGGTCGCCGCGGGCGGGCCAGACGGAGAAGTCCTTGCGCGTGGACAACTCCCACGCGGTGGGC
>NZ_JAWOAI010001203.1:0-799 GCF_033194735.1 Streptomyces sp. W16 | reverse complement strand
CGCCCCGACACCTACGCCCACTCCGACCCCGCCGCCGAAACCGACGCCGAAGCCGTCACCCAGGCCCGCCCCGCATCCTGCGGCGACCCCGGTGAGTTATCCGAAGTACCACGCCCAGCCGCACCCGCGGCCCGCTCCCAGCCGGACACCGCCGGTCGTCTACGTCCTGCTCATCACCCTGCCCGCGGTGGTCGCCATCGCCGCACTGCGTCCGCGCTGATCCCCGGAGGAACCCCTTGTCGGAATGGCTTGTTCTCGCCCTCGCGATGGCGGCGGCCTGTGTCGTCGTCGTCATCGTCACCTTCCTGCGCGAACGCGCGGCTTCCGAGGACGAGGACCCCAGCGAGACCCCGGACGTCATCGAGTACATGACGATGTGGATCGGCGTGGTGTACGCCATCGTCCTGGGTCTGGCGATCGCCGGCGTCTGGGAGGCCCGCAGCGCCGCCCAGGACCACGTGCAGGCGGAGGCGCAGGCAATGCACGAGATCTCGGAGCGGGTCCGCCTCTATCCGCCCGACGTCCGTGACCGCGTCCGGGCGGATGTCGACGCCTACGTCTCACAGGTCGTCAACACCGAGTGGAAGACGATGGCCGACCACCAGAAACTCACCCAGCGCGGCACCGATCTCCTCCAGCGCATCCGCCAGGACGTCACCGACTACCAGCCGAAGACGGACTTCCAGGCGCAGGCCTACCAGCCGCTCGTCGAGCAGGTCGCCGCGGCCGACCTGGCACGCAGCGCCCGCGCGGACTCCACGGGAGCGACGATGCCGGCGGTGGTGTGGTTCGGGCTGCT
>NZ_JAWOAI010001202.1:0-806 GCF_033194735.1 Streptomyces sp. W16 | reverse complement strand
TGGGCCACGCGGAACAGGTGCCGGACCCCTTCAACCGGGCCCGCGTCCACCTCGCCTACGGCGCGTTCCTGCGCCGCGTGGGCAGGCGGACCGACGCCGCCGGGCAGTTGCGCCGGGCGCTGCGCACCTTCACCGAGCTGGGTGCCGCCCCGAGTGCGGCTCTCTGTGAGCGTGAACTGGCCGCCAGCGGTGGGGCGATCGTGTCCGACTCCCCCCTCACCCCGCAGGAACTGGTGATCGCCCGTCTGGCCACGTCCGGGCTGACCAACCGCCAGATCGCCGGCCAGCTGGTACTCAGCGTCAAGACGGTCGAGTTCCACCTCAGCCACGCCTACACCAAGCTGGGCATCACCTCCCGCATGGGCCTGCTGGCCAAACTGCCGGCGCCCTCGGCATCTCACCCGGTCCGGCCCACGACCAGCTCATAGAAGATCGGCTCCCCGGTGGTCGTCACCCGGTGCTGGAACCGTGTGCGTTCCAGCACCGCGAGACCACCGTCGGCCACCAGCCGCCCGACCGCCGCGCCGAAGCCCTCCGGGTCCGACTCGTCCATCCACCGTTCGTCGAGTGTGAAGGCCACGGGTGCGCCGGGCGGCAGCAGCGCGAGGGCGTTGGTGAGCGCCCGCGGTGTCGCGTGCGTGCCGCCGAACGCTCCCGCCGACACCAGTCCCCCGAGCGCGTACGGGCGCAACGCCTCGCGGAGTGTTCCGTCGTCGCGCAGGAAATCGCCGATCACGTAGTCGGCGTAGACACCCGGCCGGTCCCGCAGGCTCGCCTCGCGCGCCGCCGGCAGCGCGTCGACCCCG
>NZ_JAWOAI010001201.1:0-807 GCF_033194735.1 Streptomyces sp. W16 | reverse complement strand
GGGTCGGGCCGGCGGAGGCGTTGCGGGAGGCGGCCGTCGACACGGGGGTGCTGCCGTGGTCGCGGAAGCTGATCGGCGGGCTGCTGCTGGCGGCCGGACTGGCCCTGCTCGCCCGGTCGTTGTGCACGGACCCGGCGGACCTGCTGAAGCGCAAGACGTACACGACCCGGCCGATGCTCCTCATCACGGCGGTGGCGGCGCTGGCACCGGCACTGGTGAGCCCCGCCGTACGGCTGCTGGTCCGGCTGCCGGGCGCCTGTGGGCTGCTGATCCGCGAGAACTCGGCAGCCTCCGTACGGCGAACCGCCGCGGTGGCGGCGCCGGTTCTGGTGACGGTCGCACTGGCCGGTTCGCTGCTGGGGTCGGCATGGACGGTCACGGAAGCGAAGGCGGCGGAGGCGCGGGAGCGGACGCGGGCCCAACTCGTCGTCACGGGCGAGGGGTTGAGGGTCCCGGCGGTGCCGGGGGCGACGGTCTCCGCGTCCGCTTCGACGGCGGTCTTCGTACGGGAGGACGGTACGGCCCTCATCCGGTCCGACGCTCGTGCCGTACGGGATGTGCGGGCGTTCGCGGAGGTCACGCGGTTGCCGGTGGTCGCCGGTGACGCAAGGGAGTTGGACGACCGGTCGATCGTGGTGAACGAGGAGTGGCAGCGGCACACGGTCGGCACGTGGGTGCGGGTGTGGCTCGGGGACGGGCGGGCGGCACGGCTGCGGATCGTGGCTGTGCTGGCGCGGGGCACCGGGGACAACGGCGCGTATGTGACGGCGGCGAACGCGGCGGGGGCGGGGGTGGACCGGCTGGAGG
>NZ_JAWOAI010001200.1:0-808 GCF_033194735.1 Streptomyces sp. W16 | reverse complement strand
GCAGCGAGGCCCGGCACGCCGCCCGGCTGCGCGGCCACCCGCATGTGGCGACGGTGCACGACGTGGTGATCCACGAGGGCCTGCCCTGGATCGTCATGGAGTACGTCCCCGACGGCGTCGACCTCCAGGCGGTCGTCCGGCGCTCCGGACCGCTCCCGCCCGCACAGGTCGCCCGTATCGGGCTCGCCGTCCTCGACGCGCTCACCGCCGGCCACCGCATCGGCATCCTGCACCGGGATGTGAAACCGGCCAACATCCTTCTGGCACCGAACGCTTCGGGCGATCCGTACGCGCGCGTGCTGCTCACCGACTACGGCATCGCGCTCCAGCCCGAGTCCCGTGAACCCCGGCTCACCGCCACCGCCGGCATCCTCGGCACCCCTGGCTACCCCGCCCCGGAGCGGGCCCGCGGCGAGCCGCCCACCCCGGCCGCCGACCTGTTCTCCCTGGGCGCCACGCTGTACGCCGCCGTCGAGGGCCGTGGCCCCTTCGACCGCCACGGCGACTACGCGACCCTCACGGCCCTGCTCGGCGAGGAGCCCACGCCCGCCGTCCGCGCGGGCGAACTGGCGCCCGTGCTCCAGGGGTTGCTGGTCAAGGACCCGGTGCTGAGGTCGACACCGGAGACGGCGGCACACGGTCTGGAGCGGGTGGCGCTGTCGGCCGGTCCGGTACCGGGGCACACACCCATGCCGGAAGGCTTCGGCCCGGCACCGGGCGGCTGGTCCACCCCCGACCGGCCGCCGGGCAACGCCGACTTCGGACCTCCGGGCCACGTCCCGGGCGGGCCTCCGGGCCATGTCCAGGG
>NZ_JAWOAI010001199.1:0-808 GCF_033194735.1 Streptomyces sp. W16 | reverse complement strand
CTGGAGCGCGGGCGGGCCGCGGCGGCGAAGGCGGGCGGCAGCACCGAGGTGCGGCGGCTGGACCTCGCGGACCTGGCGTCCGTGCGGGAGTTCGCCGAGGGCTGGGACGGCCCGCTGGACCTGCTCATCAACAACGCGGGCGTGATGATGCTCCCCGAGGGGCGCACACGGGACGGCTTCGAGATGCAGCTCGGCACCAACCACCTGGGCCACTTCGCCCTCACGAACCTGCTGCTGCCGCACATCACCGACCGCGTGGTGACCGTCTCCTCCGGCGCGCACCGGATGGGCGACCGCGTCATCCACTTCGAGAACCTGAACCTGGACGGCATCTACGGCCCGCAGCGCGCCTACTCCCAGTCCAAGCTGGCCAACCTGCTGTTCACGCTCGAACTCCAGCGCAGGCTGGCCGAGTCGGGCTCACACGTCCGCGCCCTTGCGGCCCACCCGGGCTGGGCGGCGACCAACCTGCAGAGCCACACGGCGAACCCGGTCAGCCGCGCGCTGATGGCCGTGGGCAACAGGGTCCTGGCCCAGGACGACAAGGGCGGCGCCCTGCCGACGCTCTACGCGGCGACCCAGGACCTGCCGGGCGCGAGCTACGTCGGGCCGAGCGGAATCGGCGAGATGCGCGGGGCGCCGACGCTGGTGGGGCGCAGCCCCGAGGCGAGTGACGTGGCGGCGGCCGAGCGGCTGTGGACGGCTTCGGAGGAGCTCACCGGGGTGCGGTTCTCGATGGGGGCGGTGGCGTAGCGGATACCGGCTTCTCGGTCCCGACGGTGAGCGCCGACTGCACCCGCCCCGGTTC
>NZ_JAWOAI010001198.1:0-808 GCF_033194735.1 Streptomyces sp. W16 | reverse complement strand
CGTCAGCCCGACCGCACCGGCCGTCCCCCCACCCCTTCCACCGCTCGGGCCCCCGCCCGCCACCCCTCCCGCGCCGCTTCCTCGGGATCGGCGCCCGCCAGCAGCGTCGCGAGGAACGCCCCCGTGAACGCGTCGCCCGCGCCCGTGGTGTCCCGGGGCGTGGCGGGCTCGGCCGGTACGCGTGCGTGGACCGTGCCGGAGTGGGCCAGCAGGGCTCCCTCGGCGCCCTGCTTGGTGACCACCAGGGGGACATGACGGCTCAGCTTGGCCGCCGCGTCCTCCGCGTCGGGCAACCCGGTGAGCAGACACGCCTCGTCACGGTTGGGCAGCAGCACGTCCACCCCCTCGACGAGCGCCAGGAAACGGTCTACGCCCAGCTCCACCAGGAACCCGGCCGACGCCGGATCCAGACTCACCGGCACCCCACGCGCGCGTGCCGACTTCACCGCCACGGCCACCAGGGCCCGGCCCGGCTCGGAGAACAGCAGATAGCCCGACAGATGCAGCCGTACGACATCGTCCAGCAGCGAGTCCGACCAGTCCTCGGGGCCGAGCCGTAGGGCCGCTCCACTGTCGGTGACGAGTGTCCGCTCGGCCGAAGCCCCCGTGTCGACCAGACAGATCACCGTCGCGGTCGCAGCCTCCGGATCGACCACGAGCCGGGGCCGCACCCCGGAGGCGGCCAACTCCCGCTCGTGCCACGCCGCCGAGTCCGCACCCACACGACCGAGCAGCCGTACGTCGGCGCAGCCCCAATGGGCCGCCCAGCACGCCACGTTGGCGCCCGCGCCACCCGGCACGGTCCGGA
>NZ_JAWOAI010001197.1:0-809 GCF_033194735.1 Streptomyces sp. W16 | reverse complement strand
AGGCCCGGCAGCGGCTGGAGATGGACGCCGAGGCGGCCCGCTCGGAGGCCGAGCAACTCCTGCGCCGCGCCCGCACGGACGCCGAGCGGCTGCTGAACGCGGCTTCCTCGCAGGCCCAGGAGGCCACCGACCACGCCGAGCAGCTGCGCAGCTCCACGGTCAACGAGTCGGATTCCGCCCGCCGTCAGGCCACCGAGCTGAGCCGGACCGCCGAGACCCGCATGGCCGAGGCCGAAACCTCACTGCGGGAAGCGCGCCTGGAGGCCGAGAAGGTCCTCACCGAGGCCAAGGAGGCCGCGGCCAAGGCCCTCGCGAGCGCCGAGTCGGCCAACGAGCAGCGCACCAGGACCGCGAAGGAACAGGTCGCCCGGCTGGTCACCGAGGCCACCAAGGAGGCCGAGACCACCAAGTCGGACGCCGAGCAGGTCGTCGCCGACGCCCAGGCCAAGGCCGACAAGATCGTCGCGGAGGCCGAGGAGAACGCCCGCAGCCTCACCGCCGAGGAGACCGCCTCCCAGCTCGCCAAGGCCGCCCGGACCGCCGAGGACGTACTGGACAAAGCGTCCGAGGACGCCAAGAACACCACGAAGGCCGCCGCCGAGGAGGCCGAGCGGATCCGCTCCGAGGCGGAGGCCGAGGCCGACCGGCTGCGCGCCCAGGCGCACGACATCGCCGAAGGACTCAAGGGCGCGGCGAAGGACGACACCAAGGAGTACCGCGCCAAGACGGTCGAGCTGCAGGAGGAGGCGCGGCGGCTGCGCGGCGAGGCCGAGCAGCTGCGCGCCGACGCGGTCGGCGAGGGCGAGCGC
>NZ_JAWOAI010001196.1:0-813 GCF_033194735.1 Streptomyces sp. W16 | reverse complement strand
CCGCGTCCGCCTCGCCGCGGGCACGCCGGCCCTCGCGGCCCGGGTCCGGGTCCTGCTCGACGGCAGCGCCCAACTCCTCATGACCGACGGGGCGTTGCTCGACGGCAAGCCCGCGCAGGCGCCGTCCCCGTGGCGGGAGGGCAGTCAACTCGCCGTCGGCGACATCCTGTTGGAGCTGACCTCGCAGCGGACGGCCCGGGCTCCGCTGACTCCGGCGCAGGACGGTCTCGGGCTGGAGTTCAACCGGCCGCCGAGGTTCCTGCCGCCCGCCGCGGGCGCCAAGTTCCGGCTGCCGACCCCGCCGGTCAAGCCCGACAAGCGGCCCATCCCGCTGCTGCCGATCCTGCTGGTGCCCGCGGCCAGCGCCGTGATCGCCATCTTCGTCACACACCGCTGGTCCTTCGTCTTCATCGCGCTGCTGTCTCCGATCGCCGCCCTGATCACCCAGTTCGGCGGACGCAAGCAGGCGATGCTCAAGTACCTTGAGAAGAAAGAGGAGTACGAGCAGACGCTGGCCCGCGTGCGCGCCGACGTCGACGCCGCCGTACTCGGGGAACAGCACAACCTGCGCCTGTCCCTGCCCGATCCGGCCATGCTGCTTCAGATGGCGGTCCAGCCCTCGGAGCGGCTGTGGGAACGCCGTTGGCAGGACCCCGAC
This sequence comes from Streptomyces sp. W16, assembly GCF_033194735.1. Lineage (NCBI taxonomy): Bacteria > Bacillati > Actinomycetota > Actinomycetes > Kitasatosporales > Streptomycetaceae > Streptomyces > Streptomyces sp. W16. Next base: position 155 of record NZ_JAWOAI010001196.1, on the reverse strand, counting down.
TTCCTCTCCGTGCGTGTCGGCACCGCCGACCTGCCTTCGTCCATCAGCGTCGACGACCCGGACCAGGACGAGCACCGGCGCTCCACCGTGCCCACGCTGAACCAGGTTCCCGTCAACGTGGCGCTGCGCAGGGCCGGCGTCGCGGGCGTCGCCGG
>NZ_JAWOAI010001195.1:0-822 GCF_033194735.1 Streptomyces sp. W16 | reverse complement strand
GTGTCGCGTCCGGCGCACGCCGGGGCGTGGGCGCCCCCGACCTGCCCGACTGCGACGGCAGCGCCGGCATCGTGGGCACACCGGCACCCGGTGGCGCCGTACTGCTCTTCGGCGGTTGTGTCACTGCTGACCTCCCCCAGGGTCATCCTGTCGCCGCAAGTATCGCCGCCAGGACTGACATTCCGCACGGGCCTTCACTGGATCTTGATCGGATCGCAGCGTGATGACCGGAATTCCGGCACCACACAACGCCCCCCACCGCCCCCTTGTCCATGAATACGCCGTGGGAATCTGTTCGGTTCCCGGGTGTCAGTGCTCGTAGTACCCCCGCGCCCGCTCATGCGCCTCGGCCGGAACACCCACGTGGTCCAGCCCCAGCAGCACCGAGCCGAGGACCGGCCGCGCGGTGACCACCGTCGCCACCGCCTTGGGCGCCCGGGCGGCCAGCAACTCCCGTATACCGTCGTCCAGTTGGGGATGCCGGGCGGCGAGGACGCTGCCGCCGAGCAGCACCGGCGTCTCCTCGTCGAGCAGGTCCAGGCGGGTCAGCGCGACCGTCGCCATCGCCACCACCTCCTCCGCCAACCGGTCCACGATCGACCGGGCCACCGGGTCGCCGTCCACCGCCGTCGCGAACAGCACCGGCGTCAACTCGTGCCGACGGCGGTGCGCGACGTGTTCGAGATGCAGGGCCTCCAGCAGGTCGTACATCGAGTCCAGGCCGAAGTACGCCGGGAGCGTACGCGCCAGGGCCGTGGGGCCGCCGCGTCCGTCCTCGGCGCGGGCCGCGTGCCACAGGGCCTCCTCCGCCAGGCCCCAACC
>NZ_JAWOAI010001194.1:0-826 GCF_033194735.1 Streptomyces sp. W16 | reverse complement strand
TCACCGAGCTGCGCAAGCACGCCCCGCAGACCGTCGCCGGCTATCTGGCGATGGCCCGCGCGACCGCCGACCGGGCCCTGGCCCACGGGCTGCTCAAGCCGGAACTCGCCGAGGACCTCCTCGGGGTACTCGCCAACGGCACCGAGGGAGATGCCGGATGACCACCACCCTGCTGCGCACCGCCGACGAACTGCACGCACGCACGCGTGCGGGCCGTCGCGTCGTCGTCATGACGATGGGCGCCCTGCACGAGGGCCACGCCACCCTGGTCCGCGCCGCGCGCGAGCTCGCCGGACCGGACGGCGAGGTCGTGGTCACCGTCTTCGTGAACCCGCTGCAGTTCGGCGAGGGCGAGGACCTCGACCGCTACCCGCGCACCCTGGACGCCGACCTCAAGATCGCCGAACAGGCGGGCGCGGACGTCGTGTTCGCCCCCTCCGTGGACGAGGTCTACCCGGGCGGCGAACCCCAGGTCCGCATCTCGGCCGGCCCCATGGGCGAACGCCTGGAGGGCGCGGTCCGCCCCGGTCACTTCGACGGCATGCTCACCGTCGTCGCCAAGCTGCTGCACCTCACCCGCCCCGACGCCGCCCTGTTCGGCCAGAAGGACGCCCAGCAACTCGCCCTGATCCGCCGCATGGTGCGCGACCTGAACTTCGGCATGGAGATCGTCGGCGTGCCGACCGTGCGCGAGGCCGACGGCCTGGCCCTGTCCAGCCGCAACCGCTATCTGTCCCCCCAGGAGCGGCGCACCGCGCTCGCCCTCTCCCAGGCCCTGTTCGCCGGCCGCGACCGGCACGCGGCCCAGGAGGCGCTGCGCGCGCGG
>NZ_JAWOAI010001193.1:0-838 GCF_033194735.1 Streptomyces sp. W16 | reverse complement strand
TGCCGCGGGGCCGGCCCCGCCACAGCAGCGAGCCCGAGTCGACCAGCGCGCGTACTCCGGTCACCCGCCCGGGCGCCAGCTGGGCGAACCAGCGCCTGCGGACGGCGGCCGGGTCGTCCAACGCGAGCTCGTGCAGGGCGATGTGCCAGGAGAAGTGGGCCCGGTGGACCGCGCCCCTGCCCTGTCCGGAGACCCAGCCGTCGAGCCAGTCCCGGCCGGCCTCGTGGGCGCCGGACTCGTAGTGGACGTGGGCCAGCGCGTGCACGGCGTGACCGGAGGCCGGCTCAACACCCAAGGCGCGGTGGGCGAGTTCGCCGGCCTCGTGCAGCCGGCCCTGCTCCTGGCGCAGGAACGCGAGCAGCGAGGTGTGGAACCAGTGCCCGTCGTAGGCGGGGGACGTGCGCTCGACGAGGCGGAGCGCGTAGTCGTCGTCCAGGTCGGTGACTCCGGAGAAGGCGATGGTGGGTACGGCGGCGGCGAGGGCGAGCGCGTCGGCGGGGTGGGTGTCGAGGTGTCGTATCAACGCGCGGTCCCCGTCGGTGGATCGGACGCGGCGGGTGATGACGTCCACGAAGGACCGCTCCCGTTCGTCGGCCCGTTCGTGGGCGCAGCGCTGGGCGTCGGCGAGGGCGCGGGGTACGTCGACGGCGGCCCCGCACTCGTGGCCGAGGAGGGCCAACGCGGCGTGGCCCAGGGCGAATCCGGGGTCCAGGGCGACCGCGCGGGCGAAGGCGTCCTCGGCTCCGGCGCGTACTTTGAGGACCCGGTCGAGTCCGCTGCGGTATGCGGTGGCGGCCTCGGCGTGGGTGGAGAGCGGGAGTCCGAGTCCGTCGACGGG
>NZ_JAWOAI010001192.1:0-843 GCF_033194735.1 Streptomyces sp. W16 | reverse complement strand
CCACCGACCCGGACACCCCGGCCGCGCCCGAGCCGCCGGGCCGCCCCCAGACGACGGCGGCGGTGAGCGGCCTGGTCACCGCGTCCCTCGCCATCGCCCTGGTCGCCGCGATGTTCGTCGCGCAGCTGGCCTACAGCGACTTCTACACCTGCACGAACGACGCCCTGACGAACGAGGCGAAGCAGTCCTGCAACCAGCTGCTGCCGAAGGATCTGCGGGGGTTGCTGGGTACCGCCAACTGACGCCCGGCGCCGGTCAGTTCGGTCCCGGCGGGTCCGGGAACACCTGTGGTTCCGGTGATTCCGGTGCTTCTTCCGGCGGAGTGGACGCCTCCCTCAGGGCCGCCCAGCGGGCCTCGCGGGGGGCGTTGTCGTACCAGGGCGTGGGCGAGGGCTCCGGCGGTACGTCGACGGGCAGGAAGTCGTAAGGGTCGAACGTCGGGTCGTGGTCGTAGGCGATGTACGGCTGGTCGACGGGAGCCTGCACCGGTACGGGTACCGGCGTCTCCTTCGGCTTGCGGGTGAACCAGCCCCGGCCGACGGTGAACGACATCCGGAACCGGCGTCCCCGCGGAGCGTCCGGCGCCGTCTCGGCCTCACTCTTCCGCGGCTCCGCGATCGTCGGCTTCGGCACCCGGGGTTCCCGCAGCCGCCACGCCCGCAGCCCCGTCGCCGTGGGCACCGCCACCAACGCGAGCCATCCCAGCGCCGCACCCCCGGTCTGCCACCACACGGGCCCGAACCGGGCGAGCGCGGCACCCCCGAGCGGGCCACCGGACAACTCCGCGAACAGCGCCAGCACTACGGCGCACAGGGCGGCGGCGAGCAGCGCGGTGGCGGCGGT
>NZ_JAWOAI010001191.1:0-844 GCF_033194735.1 Streptomyces sp. W16 | reverse complement strand
CGGAGGCCGGCACGTCCTGGTGCGCGGGCCCGGCCTCGCGACCGGCGGCGCCGAGGTCCCGGACCTGGCCGGCCGCTACGGCAGGCCGACCGTGCTGGAGCACGACGACGCCGAAGTCCCCCGGGTGCTGGCCGAGTTGGACGGCGCGACCCTGGCCCATATCGCCGCGCACGGCACGTTCCGCGCGGACAGCCCCTTGTTCTCGTCCCTCGGCATGGCCGACGGCCCGCTCATCGTCCATGACTTCGAACGTCTCGCCCGCAGCCCGTACCGGATCATCCTCTCCAGTTGTGACACGGCCCGCCTCGCCTCGGTGGGCGCGGACGAACTCCTCGGGCTGGTAACGGCGTTGCTCCCGCTGGGCACGGCGGGGGTGGTGGCGAGCAGCGCCCCCGTCAACGACGCCGCCGTGGTCCCACTGATGCTCGCCCTGCACAAGGGCCTCAGCACGGGCCTCTCCCTGGCGGAGGCGCTGCGCGACGCCCGGGCCGCGCTGCCGGGGGACGCGGTCCACCAGGCGACGGGCTGGGCGTTCACGGCGTTCGGAGCGGCGTGAACCGACCTGGCCCGCGGCCCGCACGGGTCAGGCCCTCGGTCACGTCACCGGTCACGCCGACTGCGCGGTGGGCAGTTCCACCAGCCACGGCAGCGCGCCGCGGTCGCTCGCGCCGAGGCGGGCGTAGGCGCTGTAGAGGTGATTGCCGACGGTGCGGACCGAGAGGGTGAGGCGCTCGGCGATCTGCCGGTTGCTGAGGCCCGCGGCGGCGAGGGTGACGATCTGCCGCTGGCGGACGGTGAGTTCGCCGAGCACCAGACCGGACAGTGCCGGGGTGCGGGCGCCCTG
>NZ_JAWOAI010001190.1:0-845 GCF_033194735.1 Streptomyces sp. W16 | reverse complement strand
CGCGGCCCGACAGCCCGAGCGTGACCGGCGCCCGCTTCACTGCGGTCCTGCCCGCCGGGACGCTTGCAGCGGTGCCGCCGGACGCCGTGAAACGGCTCGTCGCCGAGGCCGACCAACTGATGTACGGGCACGCCGAGTTCTTCGGGGTGGCCCGCCACGACATGGCCGACCCGGACTGGTCGTACGACCCGAAGACCGGGCGCCGGGCCCCGTCCGGCTACGCCTTCGAGGTGCCGTACCGGAACGAGGACGTGGCCGGGGACATCAAGCAGATCTGGGAGCCGTCCCGGCACCAGTACCTCACCGTGCTCGCCGCCGCCTACGCGGTCACCGGGAACGAGCGGTACGCCGAGCGCGTCGCCGAGCACCTGCGGTCGTGGTGGGCGGCCAACCCGCCGCTGCAGGGCGTGCACTGGATCAGCGGCATCGAGCTGGGCATCCGGCTGCTGTCCTGGGTGTGGATCCGCCGGCTGCTCGACGGCTGGCCGGGCGTGGCCGAACTGTTCGAGGACAACCCGGTCGCGCTGAACCAGATCTGGCACCACCAGCGCTGGCTGGCCGCCTTCCCCAGCCGGGGCTCCTCGGCGAACAACCACGTCATCGCCGAGACCGCCGGGCAGTCCGCCGCGGCCTGCGCGTTCAACTGGTTCCCCTCGTCGGCGCGTTGGCGCTCCGACGCGCTGCGCTCGCTGGAGCGGCAGCTGCGCGCCAACACCTTCGACTCCGGCCTCAACCGCGAGCTGGCCACCGAGTACCACGGACTCGTACTGGAACTCGGCCTGGCCGCGGTCGCGGAGGCGGACGCCGCGGGCGTGCCGGTCCCCGAGTCGCTCCGGCTGGTGCTG
>NZ_JAWOAI010001189.1:0-846 GCF_033194735.1 Streptomyces sp. W16 | reverse complement strand
CCGAGACCGCCCGCGCGGCCAAACCGCCCGTCCCGCCCGGGCTGAACCGTCCCGCACTCCCGCTCCTGGAACGCCAGGAGGAGCGCGAGCGTCTCGTACGGCTGCTCGCCCGCGGCCGTTCCGTACGCCTCACCGGCCCCTCGGGCTCGGGCCGCACCAGCCTGCTCGACCTCGTCGCCGAGGACTGCCTCGACCTCGCCCCCGACGGCGTGATCCGCCTCACCGGCTTCCACCGCACCACCACCGACCTCCTCCACGACCTCTTCCACGCCGTCTACGACGCACCCCTGCACCGGCCCGGCCGGGACGAACTGCTCACCCTGGTGCGGGAGATCGGCGCGGTCGTCGTCCTCGACGACATCGAGTTCGGCGGCGCCGCCCTGGAGGAACTCCTCGACGCGACCCCCGAGTGCGCCTTCCTGGTCGCCGCGACCCCCGAGATCCCCGCACCGGCCGCCGACTCCGTCATCGAGGAGGTCTTCCTCGGCGGCCTGCAACGGGCCGGCGCCGTGGAGGTCCTTGAGCACGCCGTGGGCCGCGTCCTCACCGAGGAGGAGGCGAACTGGGCGGGCGACCTCTACTTCGAGTCCGAGGGCCTGCCCCTGCGCTTCGTCCAGGCCGGCGCCCTGCTCCGGCAGCGCGACGAACAGCGCGTCGGCACCAGCGCCGTGGAGGAGTTCGGCGTCTTCCAGGACATGGTCCCGGCCGACGCGCCCCTCATCACGCCCCTCGACTCCGACGAGGCCGACGCCGTACCCCTGCCGTCCCTCGGCGAGGCCGCCGCGCCCGCCCCGCTGCTCGCCTCCCGGCTCAGCACCTCGGCCCGCGCCACCCTGCGCTTCGCCG
>NZ_JAWOAI010001188.1:0-849 GCF_033194735.1 Streptomyces sp. W16 | reverse complement strand
AAGTGCGGCAACCCCGCCCACCACGACTCCGGCGACCCCACCGACCAACACCCACCCGGCACCCACGACGCCCATCACGGGCATCCACAGCCGCACGGCGTCCCGTACCTCGAACCACCGCCCGGCAGGCGGCACCTCCCTAACCTCCCGAGCTTCCCGAAGCAGCAGCCCGGCCAGCCGTCGCCGGGCCCTCCGCTCCCGCCGCAGCGAGTCCAGCCACCGCACCAACCACGCCACGACCAGCACCGCCCCCAGGGCCACCCCCAGCCTGTGGACAACTTCCGTACTCACGCGGTCCTCCTTCTCCGACCTCGACCGGCTTCCGCTTCAGCACGCACGCCGCTCCCAGCCCTCGCCGAGCGGCCGATCCCCTCCAGCCGGCCAACCCCGAATCCCGGCGGCCGACCCGTCACGCCCTCGCGCCGTCCCGCCCCAGAACGGCCTCCGAGACCACCAGCGCCACTCCGACACCCGGCGACCACGACTGCCCCGCTCACGCCGCCTCCACCCCGCGCACGATCCGCAGCGCCCACCACATCCCCAGGCCCTCCAGCAACCCCCCGACCACCAGGCACCCCAACCCCGCCCCGCTGTGCAGCAGCACCCGCAACGGATCGGCGCCCATCGCCGCGCCGAGCAGCAGCCCGAGTACCGGCAGTCCGGCGAGCATCACGGCGGTGGCCCGCGCTCCGGCCAACTGGGCGCGGAGGTCGGCCCGTTGGTCCCGGTCCGCGCGCAACGCCCCTTCGAGCCGGTCGAGTCCCGCGGCGAGTCCGGCCCCCTGGTCCACGGCCACCCGCCAGCACGCGGCCAGCCCCAACAGACCGTCCGCACCCGGCTGTCGGGCCG
>NZ_JAWOAI010001187.1:0-852 GCF_033194735.1 Streptomyces sp. W16 | reverse complement strand
GCAGTCCCGCAGGGCCCACCCTCCCCGCCGGCCGAACCGCTTGCCGAGCGCGGCGGCCTCTATCGCGGCGGTGCCTGTCATGAAGGTTCTCCTTGGAAGTGCTTGTCGAGTACGGCGGTGAAGAGCGCGGCGACGTCGTCCCGCCCTAATCCGGAGGCCCGGGCGCGCTCCGCCCAGTCGTCGAGTTCGGTGCGCAGGGGCGAGTCGGCGGGGGTGGTGCTCAGCGCCTTGCGGACGAAGGTGCCCAGGCCGCGGCGGGCCTCGACCAGTCCCTCGCGCTCCAGCTCGCGGTAGGCCTTGAGGACGGTGTTCGGGTTGATGGCGGTGGCCTCCACGACCTCGCGGGCCGTGGGCAGCTTGTCGCCGGGCTCCAGCATTCCCAGGCGGAGGGCCTGCTTGGTCTGCTGGACGATCTGGACATAGGTGGCCACGCCGCTGTGCCGGTCGATGCGGTACTCGACCACTGGGGTTCCACCACCCTTTCACTAATTGAGTAGTGAAAGGGTGGTGCAAGGGGGCTGAGAAAGTCAAGAGAGATCCATGTGCCGGTCCGTGAACCGATCGGCGGGGCTCGTGCGATGAGGAGATGTGAGCGATACGGGAAGCGACGGGGAGCTGCTGCGGGCCATCGCGGCGGACGGCGACCGGCGCGCGTTCGAGGAGCTGTACCGGCGGTACGCGCCATGGCTGACCGCGCGGCTGCGCGGCCGGTGCGCCGACGCCGGGATGGTCGACGACGTCGTACAGGAGACGTTTCTCGCGGTGTGGCGGGGCAGTGCCCGCTACCGGGAGGACGGTGTCTCGGCGGACGCTGCCGGGTGGCTGTGGCGGATCGGGTCGCGGCGGCTGATC
>NZ_JAWOAI010001186.1:0-858 GCF_033194735.1 Streptomyces sp. W16 | reverse complement strand
ACGGCGCTCGCCGCCGGCTCCAACATGCTGCTCTCACCCGCCGTCACCGTCGCGTTCGGCCGCGCCGGGGCCCTGGCTCCCGACGGCCGGTGCAAACCGTTCTCCCAGTCCGCCGACGGCATCGGCCGCGCCGAGGGCTGCGCCGTGGTGGTGCTCAAGCGGTTCAGCGACGCGCTGCGCGACGGCGACCGGGTCCTCGCCGTCATCACGGCCACCACCGTCAACTCCGACGGCCGCTCCAACGGCCTCATGGCACCCAGCCCGGCAGCCCAACGTGCCCTCCTGGAAACGGCCTACGCGCGAGCGGGCCTCGATCCGGCAACCGTCGACTACGTCGAGGCGCACGGCACCGGCACGCCCCTCGGCGACCCCATCGAAGCGGGTGCGCTGGCCGACGTACTGGGCCGCAAACGCCACCCGGACCAGCCGCTGTTGCTCGGCTCGGTCAAGAGCAACCTCGGCCACCTGGAGGCAGCCGCCGGTGTCGCGGGCCTGGTCAAAGCCGTCCTCGCACTCCACCACGGCATCATCCCCGGCTCGTTGCACTGCGCCCGGCCCGCCCTGGACGACGAACGGCTGCGCGTGGTCACCGAACCCGAACCCTGGCCCCGCTACGGCGGAACCGCGACCGCCGGGGTCTCCGCCTTCGGCTTCGGCGGCACCAACGCGCACGCCGTACTGGAGGAGTGGCAGCCCAGCCGTCCCGCCGAACGCGCCCTCAACACCTATGCGTCCGCAGGCCTGTTGCAACTCAGCGACGCGGACCCGACCCGCGTCCGGCACACCGCCGCCGCACTCGCCGACTGGCTCGACACCCCCGCCGGGAGCGCCGCCCGGATCCACGACATCGGCCGCACA
>NZ_JAWOAI010001185.1:0-860 GCF_033194735.1 Streptomyces sp. W16 | reverse complement strand
CTCCCGCCAACGCACGTACGCCTCGTCGCCCAGTGCCGCGCGCACCGCCCGCTGCTGTGCCTCCTGCTCCTCCAGCAGCCGGGGCAGCATGCCGACCGCGTCACCGCCCAGCCGGCGCGCGTGCTCCGCGTAACCCAGCAGCCAGCAGGCCCTGACGTACCGCCGCTGTCCGGCCGCGTGCCAGGCGAGCCCCAGGGACGCGAGCGCCGCGACGAGGACCTCGCCGATCTCGCTCGCCGCCTCCAGCCCCCGGCGCAACGCCACCGCGCTCTCCTCGGGCCGCCCGACGAGCCACAGGATCACGCCCTGGACGGTGAGCGTGGACCCGTACAACTGGCGCTCGCCCCGGCCCTCCAGATACGCCAGACCCGTCTCGCACCATTCCAGCGCGCGGTCCGTGAAGCCCAACGCCCCGTACAACAGGGCCCCTTCGTAGTGCACGACGCCGATACCCAGCGCGTCGTCCGCCGCGACCATCCGCCCACGGACCGCGTCCAGCGCCGCCATCCCCTCCTCCACGGCGCCGCCGAGCACGCTCAGGGCGGCCAGGTAGCCCTCGCTGAACAGCTCCACCCGGCTCTCGCCGACGCGCCGCGCCATGTCGAGGGCCTGCGGGAACCGGTCCAACGCGGTCTCCAGATCGGCCGTCCACACCCCGAACACCCCGGTCATGAACAGCGCCCAGGCCCGCACGGGGGAGTCCTGCGGGAGCAGACCGAGCCCCTTGTCGATCCAGTACCGGCCCTCGGACAGCGTGCCCGCCGCCCGCCAGTAGGCCCCGAGCCGGGTCGCCAGCCACAGCGCGTCCGCGGCCCGGCCCTCGGTGGCGCAGCCGTACTCCAGGGCGGCCCGCACATCGG
>NZ_JAWOAI010001184.1:0-866 GCF_033194735.1 Streptomyces sp. W16 | reverse complement strand
CGGGCCCGGCGGCGACGGCCGCCGCGGATCACCGCCTGGTAGGGGGCTATGCCGACCTCGACCTCGTCCGCCGCGTCGGCCAGCAGGAGGGCGATGTCTCTGTCCGTCATGGTGTTGTTCGTCTCCCGGTCGGCGCTCATCACTTTCGCCCTCCCTGCGTCACCGTCTCGGCGAGTCCTGGTATGGCGCGGAGTTTCGCGATCCCCTTGGCCGCGTTGCTCTTCACCGCGCCGACGGAACAGCCCATCGCCTGTGCCGTCTGTGTCTCGGTCAGGTCCTCCCAGTACCGCAGCACCACCGCCTCCCGCTGCCTCGGGGGCAGTTGGGCCAGTGCCTTCAGCAAGGTGTTTCGGTCCTCGGCCTGGGCGATGCGGTCACCGGTGTCGGCGATCTCGCGCACCAGTCCCGAGTCGTCCTTCGGGGCCAGGAACTCCTTGAGCCGTCTGCGGTGTTTGCGTGCGTGCGCGTTGATCATCACGCGCCGTACGTACGCCTCCGGGTCGTCTGCCGAGCCGACCTTGCGCCAGGCCACGAAGACCTGTTCCAACGTCGACTGGACCAGGTCCTCCGCGGCGTGCTGTTCCCCCGTAAGCAGAAATGCCGTCCGCATCAACCGCGGCCAGCGGCCGATGACAAAGCTCTGGAACTCGTCATCCCGAGCCTCCCGAGCCTGCGTGCGATCCCCCATGGGCACCTCCTAGATGTCTAAAGGAGTCCATGAGCCGCCCGGATCGTTGCCTCACTTCTCGAAACTCGTAAAAGCCGTGCCCTCCGTGCCCTCGGCGTCCACCACGACCTCCCCGTCCGCGCTCGCGCCCGCCCCCGCCACGGCAGGCACCGCCGCCCCGCGCCACGGCAGCCACACC
>NZ_JAWOAI010001183.1:0-867 GCF_033194735.1 Streptomyces sp. W16 | reverse complement strand
AGACCGTGTCCTACGTGGTGAGGCGGACGAACCGTTTGTAGCAGCAGAGGGCGGCGGCGAGACCGAGGAAGGCCAGGTAGTTGCGGGGATGCCGCTCGTAACGGGGACTGAGTCTGCGGTAGCCGGACAGCCACGACATCGTGCGCTCGATCACCCACCTCCGGCGCCCCAACCGTTCGCTGGACTCGATGCCTTTGCGTGCGATGCGTACTCCGATGCGTTTGCCGCGCAGCCATTTCCGCAGGCTGGCGTGGTCGTAGGCTTTGTCTGCGTGGAGGCGTTGGGGCTTGAAGTAGCGACCTCGGTAGGGGTCGTGTCTCGTTTGGTGACCCTCGATCATAGGCTTCAGCCCTTCGCTGTCGTGGGTGTTGCCGGCCGAGACACCGACGAGGAGGGGCAGTCCGTTCGCGTCCGACAGGACGTGCATCTTGGAACCCGGCTTGCCCCGGTCCACGGGGCTCGGGCCTGTGTGTTCGCCCCTTTTTTAGCCCTGACGTGGGCGGTGTCGAGGACGACGCGGGTGACGTCGATGAGGCCGGCGTCGTCGAGGCGGTGCAGCACGGCTTCGTGCAGGCGGCCCCAGACGCCGGCTCTCGACCAGATCAGGAACCGGCGGTGGGCGGTCGACTTCGATATCCCGAAGCAGGGCGGCAGAGCGCGCCAGGCGCAGCCGCTGACCAGGACGTAGACGATGGCCGCGAACAGCGTCTCATCAGGCGTGTCCTGCGTTCCGCCGCCCTGCGGCCGCACTCTCGACGGCGGGATCAGCGGCTTCGCGATCTCCCACAGACCATCCGGAACAATCCAACTCCACGTACCCCGCCCCATGACCAGTCCAACGAATGATCACCATGTAGGACACGGTCT
>NZ_JAWOAI010001182.1:0-870 GCF_033194735.1 Streptomyces sp. W16 | reverse complement strand
CGCGCTCGCCGTGTGGGCGGCGGGACGCGTGCACTGGGCGCTGGGCGGCCGGAACGCCGTCGTCGCCTCCGACTTCCCGTACGCGCTGCTGCCCGCCCTGGCCGCCGTCCTCGCCTTCTGCCTGGTCCTGACCGTCCTCGACGGCGGGATCCTCGCGCTCGCCGAACGGATGCCCCTGCGACGGGCCTGGCGAGGGCTGTTCCTACGGTCCCTGGCGCCGATCGGCGTGCACGGGCTCGCCGGGCTGATGATGGCCGTGCTGTGGCGCAGCCCCTACGGTCCGGTCGCCGCGCTGCTCGTGCTGTTGCCGATGGGCGTGTCCTGGTGGGTGTTCGCCCAGTACCACCGGGAACACGCCGCCCACCAGGCCACCATCCGCGCCCTCGTCCAGGCCGTCGACATCAAGGACGGGTACACCCGCGGGCACAGTGAGCGGGTCGGACAGGCGTCGATGATGATCGCGCGGGAACTGGGCATGGACGACTCACGGGTGGAAGTGCTCCGCTTCGCCGGGATCCTGCACGACGTCGGGAAGCTGGGCGTGCCCACGCGGCTGCTGCGCAAGGACGGGCCGCTCACCCCCGAGGAGCGGCGGGTGATCGAACTGCATCCCGAGTACGGGCACGAGATCGTGCGCGGGATCGGTTTCCTGGGGGAGGCCAGGGCGGCGGTCCTGCACCACCACGAACGGCTGGACGGCAGCGGGTATCCGTACGGGCTGTTGGGCGGTCAGATCCCGGAGTCCGCACGGGTGGTCGCCGTGGCCGACGCGTTCGACGCGATGACGTCGACCCGGTCCTACCGGCGGGCCCGGCCGGTGCCGGCCGCCCTGGCGGAGCTGGAGCGGTGTGCGGGGGCGCAGTTCGATCC
>NZ_JAWOAI010001181.1:0-872 GCF_033194735.1 Streptomyces sp. W16 | reverse complement strand
CCGGGCGGCAGCCGCAGCACCGCGTGCAGGCCCGCCGCGACCCCGGTGACCTCGATGTGCGGGGCCTGCGCGGCGAGCGCCGCGACGAGGCGGTCGCGGCGGCTCCGGTACCGCTGCCGCATCCGCCGCACATGACGGTCGTACGACCCCGACACGATGAAGTCGGCGAGGCTCAGCTGGTCGAGGACGCTCGCCCAGGCCTCGCGCTCGCCCTTGGCCGCGAGCACGCCCTCGACGTACCGCTCCGGCAGGACCATCCAGCCCAGGCGCAGCGCGGGGGACAGGCTCTTGCTGACCGAGCCGAGGAGGATCACCCGCTCCGGGTCGAGCCCCTGGACGGCGCCGACGGGTTTGCGGTCGTAGCGGAACTCGCCGTCGTAGTCGTCCTCCAGGACCACCCCGCCACGCGCGCGTGCCCAGTCGATCACGGCGGTCCTGCGCTCGGCGTGCAGCGGGCCGCCGGTGGGGAACTGGTGCGCGGGCGTGAGCAGTACGGCCCGCTCCTTCGCCAACTCCTCGACGCGTGCGCCGTGTTCGTCGATCGGCAGCGGCACGGTCCGTACGCCGGCTGTTCGCAGCAGTTCCCGGTGAAAGCCGAGTCCGTACGCCTCCACGGCCAGCGGTCCGCGCAGCACCCCGCCGCCGCCCTGGCCCAACAGCAGCCGCAGCCCGTGCGCGAAGCCGGAGCAGATCACGATGCGGTCGGGTGCGGTGCGTACGCCACGCGCGCGTGCCAGGTATTCGGTGAGCGCCTCCCGCAACTCGACCCGGCCGGCCGGGTCACCGGGCCCGAACACCTCGTCGGGCGCCTGCTGGAGCGCCCGCCGGTACGACGCGAGCCAGGCCGCGCGCGGGAACGCCGACGCGTCGGG
>NZ_JAWOAI010001180.1:0-873 GCF_033194735.1 Streptomyces sp. W16 | reverse complement strand
CCGCTTCGTCGTCCGCGTCGCCGATCACCACCGTGCGCGCGGGGTCCACGCCGGCCAGGGCCCCGAGGTGCCGCACCATGTGCTCGGCCTTGCTGCCGCCGGAGGGCCCGGTGCGCCCGTCGACCCGTATGAAGTGCGGCTCTATCCCGAACTCCCGCACCAGCGGGACGAGTTCGTCATGGACGTACATGCTGAGGATCGACTGGCTGCCCCCCGCCGTCCGCCATCCCGCGAGCAGGTCCGCCGCGCCCTCGGTCAGCCCGCAGACGACCCGGTGCTCGGCGTAGTACCGGTGGAAGGTGTCGTCCATGACCTCCCACTCGGCGTCGGTGGGCAGCCGCCCCAGCAGCCGCTCGTAGAACTTCGGCACCGGCACGCAGTACAGCGTCCGGTACTCCTCCATCGTGATCGCCCTGAGCCCGAGCTCGGCGAACGCCGCGTTCGTCGCCCCGATGATCGCGTCATTGTCGTGGAACAGCGTGCCGTTCCAGTCCCAGACGATGTGCGCGTTTGCTTGCATCCCCATGCCAAAAACGTACCCGCCGCCACTGACAATCAAGAGAATCGCAGGTCAACGGCCATATCCGGCCAGCCGACCGCCACCGGACGGACTCAGTCGAGCAGCCCGACGAGGTTCGGGATCTCCTGCGTCGCGTACCAGAGCAGCTCGTGGTCCTCGGCCCCGTCCACGACGAACTGCGCGTCGTCGTCCCCGCGATCCGCCGCCGCGAGCGCGTCGGCGGCGGCACTGACGTCGCCCTCCGCATCGCCCATGTCCACATGCACGGCCGCAGCCTTGGCCAGCGCCACCGTTCCGGCCACCCGCACCTCGCCGAGCGCCGCCGGGTCGAGACCGCGGTCGGGGTCGGCGTG
>NZ_JAWOAI010001179.1:0-876 GCF_033194735.1 Streptomyces sp. W16 | reverse complement strand
CCCTCGGCCAGGCGGTCCCGGCGGGACAGCTCGGTGAGCGCCGCGACGACGCCCGCGTCCAGTCGGGACGGCCAGCGGCCCATCCGCCACGCGGGCAGCGCGACCCGGGTGAGCAGCCGGTCCCAGCCCGCGTACGCCAGCCCCACCTGCTCCTGGGCGACGATCCGCAGACCGTAGTCCACAGCCTGTGCACGCTCGGCGGCAGCGGCGGCCACGCCCCGCTCCATCTCGGCCGCGTGTCCCCGGCAACTGCGCAGCAGCAGCCGGGCGACCCAGCCGACACCGGCGAGCACCGAGCGGAACACGGGACCACGGGGTGCCGAGGTCACGGCCACCGCCGCGTCCAGGCCCCGTACGAAACGGCGGGCCGCGGCTATGTCCGGGTGCGCGGAAGGTCCCGTACCCGCGACGACCGGGGCGAGCACCGCGCGCAGCTCGCCGACCCGCATCCACCACAGGAACGGCGAGCCGATGACTAGGACGGGCGAGGCAGCCGTACGACGGGAGCGCGCCGGGGTGAGGCCCCGTACGCCCGTGATCTCGTCGCGGTCCTCCTGCGGGAGTGGGCCGTGGGCCGGGTGGGTGCGGTCCTCCAGCCAGCTGTCGCAGTCCGGGGTGAGCGCTATCGCGGACGGCGCGGGGACGTCGAGGCGGTCGGCCAGGTCGCGCACCATGCGGTACAGGTCGGGGGCCGACTCCTCGGCGATCGCCACCGTGGGACTCACGGCCGGGCGGGAGCGCGCGACGACCAGCGCGATCGCGCCGGCCGCGAGCAGCACGAGGACCGCGGCCACGCCCATGATCCAGCGGGCGAGGTCCCAGCCCCGGCCCACGAGATGGCCGGTGGAACCGCCCGCGAGCAGGATCACCGCGACG
>NZ_JAWOAI010001178.1:0-879 GCF_033194735.1 Streptomyces sp. W16 | reverse complement strand
CAGGTGCGGGCGTAGCGGCGCACGGCGTCCGCGTGGGGCCGGTACAGCGCCTCGTACGCCGTGTCGTCACCGGCGCGCATCCGCTCGATCAACGAGGCGTCGGCCGGCGGTACATCCAGGGGCGGCGGGAGGAGACTGCCGTCCCGCGGTGGCAGGACGCTGCCCTCGCGCTGGGCCGGGACGCTGCCCTCGCCGGGATCGCCGCCCTGGGGGACCACGCCGGGCCCGCCCTGGCTCGGTACCTGTGGTGAGGTCAGCCCACTGGCCTCCGGGTCACCGTCACCCAGTGACTCGTCCCGCCCGTCAACGCTCATCGCGGAAAGCCCCCGCCGCCTGCCCAACCAGTCCCGAACACGGGTCAGCGTAGCCATATTGGCTTTTGTTCAGGACCCCGTCGTACGGACCATCCACTCGTCCGTGGGGACTTCCCGCAGCGCAGTACTAGCGTTCACCCCTCCGGGGAAGGCTCAACTGTCGCCCCCGGAACGGGAGTTGGCACCGATGGCCGAAATGCCCGGAATCACTCCCGGGCATCACTCGGTGCGCGGGCACCGCGCTACCTCCGCACCACAGTCACCTATTCGAGTCACCCTGCCAACGCAGGCCGGCAAAATCAGCCCGTCCGGCGTTTGAGGACGAGGCCCCTTCAGGGCCGAAGCGGGGGCCTGGGGGCGCAGCCCCCAGAAGACGCCCACGCCAACACCGGCCCACTCTCACAACGGCCGCGACCGCAACCCCTCCAGCAGGATGTCCAGCAACCGAGCCGACGCCGCCGCCTGCTGCGCAGCATCCGGCAGCGAGGGTGCCGCCGTCGCGATCACCAGCAGCACGTCCGACACCGACACGTCCGCCCGCAGCTGACCCGCCGCCCGCGCCCGG
>NZ_JAWOAI010001177.1:0-880 GCF_033194735.1 Streptomyces sp. W16 | reverse complement strand
CACCCCCGCCACGCCCCTCACCGCCCCGGACCCCTTCGGTGCCTACCTCGAAGCCCCGGACGCGGAGATCGACCACCCCCTCTACATCCAGCGGATGAACCTCCGGATGCTGCACCTCTTCCTGGGTGCCGAATCAGGAGCCCTGGACCACCTGCCGAACGGACTGCGGGACGAGCGGCTGCGCCGGTACGTCGCGCTGGTGCAGGGCTACTTCGCCGGCGGAGGCCCGGACGCGGCCCGTATGCCGGGGCTCGCGTGGCCGTTCACCGCCTACTTCCTGCGCGACACGATGGACATCCGGGACGTCATGGACGCGGCGGTCGCCAACGCGCGTGCGTACGGCGGGGATTGGGAGATCGCCGTCATCCTGATGTTCCGCACGCACATGGTCGTCGACTCCCCGGGCGGCATGGCGGGCGTCGACGACGGCCTGGCGGAACTGCGCGTGCTTTGCAGTCGCGTCGGCGACCGCTGGGTGCGGGCCCAGGTGTCCAGCGCGGTCGGCGAGGCCGCCATGGGCCGCGGGCGGTTCGAGGAGGCCAAGGGGGCCTACGAGGAGGCACTCGCGCTCGCCTACGAGGTCGGCGCCCACACCGAGACGCCGTTCCTCATCGCCCGGCTCGCCGAACTGGCCTTCCGCGCCGGTGACCGCGAGGGCGCGCTCGCGGGCCTGGACGAGGCGACCGAGGCCTCCGACCGGCACGGGGTCGCGGACGCCCACGCGTTCATCCAGCTGCTGCGCGCGCACATCGCCCTGGAGGACGGGGACGTGACCCACGCCCGCGCGCTCTGCGAACAGGCCCGTGAGGAGAGCGGACGCGGCACACCGCCGCCCCAGTTCCGGGCGGCGCTGAACGCGGTCGAGATCGGAAGAGCGTCG
>NZ_JAWOAI010001176.1:0-887 GCF_033194735.1 Streptomyces sp. W16 | reverse complement strand
GCTCCGCCAGGACGTCCCGTGCCGCGTCCGGAGTCAGCGGGTCCACCGCGAGCAGATGGGCGCCCTCGGTCGCGGCCAGCCCGGTGAGCCGGTTCCGGCTGGTCACCAGCGCCATGCAGCCGACCGCCCCCGGCAGCAGCGGGCGCACCTGTTCCTCGTCGCGGGCGTTGTCCAGGACGACCAGCATCCGCCGCCCCGTCAGCAGACTGCGGTACAGCCCGACCTGGGCCTCCAGTCCAGGCGGCACCCGGTCCGGCCGTACCCCCAGCGCGTCCAGGAACCCGCGGACCGCCTCGGTCGGGGGCATCACCGCCCCCTGCGGGTCGAAGCCGCGCAGGTTCACGTACAACTGGCCGTCGGGGAACGCACTCTCGACCCGGCGGGCCCAGTGCACCGCGAGCGCGGTCTTGCCCACCCCCGCCATGCCCGATACCGCCGAGATCACCACGGCGGCGAACTCGCCCTCCGCCGAGGCGAGGATCGCCGCGAGCCGGGTCAGTTCCTCGTCACGGCCCGTGAATCCCCTTACGCCCATGGGGAGTTGGGCGGGGAGTTCGGCCGACCGGGCCGCCTCGGACGGTTTGGGGCGCTTCGCGGGGCCGGAGCGGTGGCCGCGCAGGATCGTCTGGTGCAACTGGCGCAGTGCGGGTCCCGTGTCGGTGCCCAGCTCCTCCGCGAGCCGTTTGCGGACGGCCGCGTAGCAGTCCAGGGCCTCCGCGCTGCGGCCGGTCTCGTGCAGGGCCCGCATCAGCGCCTCGGCGACGGGTTCCGCGAGCGGGTACTCGCCGAGCAGGCCGGTCAACGGGCCGATGACGGACGCGGGATCGCTGTGGCCCAGCTCCGCGCGGGCCCAGCCGACGGCGGCGTCCTGGTGCTGGCGCCGCCAG
>NZ_JAWOAI010001175.1:0-891 GCF_033194735.1 Streptomyces sp. W16 | reverse complement strand
CACCGGTGAGCACGGCGTCGCGCAGGAGCGGATGCGCGTACCGCGGACGCCCGCCGGGGCCCGGGCGCAACACCCCGAGCCCGGTCATCGCGGTGAACCAGCCGGCCACCCGCGCCGGATCGACATCTGCCAACTCGGCGATCAGGGCGGCCAGTTCGTCGACCGGAGCGGGCGCGTCGCGGTCGGCGGGCAGCGCTCCGGGAGGATCCCCGGCACAGCCCTCGTCCAGTGCGGCCAGAACCCGTGCGACCTCGCCCGTGGCCGGGCCCGCGCTGTCCAGCCACCAGGACACGGCCGCCGGATACGCCCCCGGGTACAGCGCGGCGGACGTCTCCGGCACCGTCGGATGCCGGCCGGCGTCGAGGTCGTCGAGCAGGGCGCGCAGCAACAGGGGGTTGCCGGCGCCGGCCCGGACACAGTCGTCCACCCAGGGCCCGGGCGCGTCGGCGTGCACCGAACGGACCAGCCCGGCGGCCGAGTCGGCGGTCAGCGGGGCCAGGGTGTGGGTGCGGACCAGCGCGGGCGACAGGGTGTGCGTCAGCCCCGGCGCGGACGGCTCGATGTCGTACTGGCTGCGCTCGGTGACCACCAGCAGGATCCTTAATCGGTCCACGTGCCGGGCGGACTCCACCAGCCACCGGTGCGAGGCGGCGTCGGCCAGGTGGACGTCGTCCACGGCGATCAGCAGCGGTGCCCGGTCGGCGTACGAGCGCAGCACCCGCCACAGCCGGGCGGCGCTCGCCCGTTCGTCCCCGTCGACCGAGAGATCCGCGAACTCCGGTACCGGGCCGAGGAGTTGCAGGACGGCGGCGTACGGGATCACCTGGTCGCGAGGCGAACAGCGGGCCCGCAGCACCCGCATGCCGTGCGCCGCCGCGTCCTCGGCGGCGG
>NZ_JAWOAI010001174.1:0-861 GCF_033194735.1 Streptomyces sp. W16 | reverse complement strand
CGACACCCGCGGCGGGGAGCGCCAGGTCGGCGACGGCGGGCAGGAGCGCGACCGGCGCGAGCAGCAGCCAGACCGCCAGCTCGGGCCTGATCCCGGTGGCGACGGCGAGGGCGACGCACACCAGGACCACGAGCAGAGCGGTACCGGCACCGCGCCGCCCGGCCCGCGCCACCACCGCGCCCGCACCGGCGCCCCACACTCCCGCGAGGGCGATGAGCAGATGGTCGTAGTCCACGGGGTGGCTACTCGACCTTGGACAGCCGTGCGGTCGGGGAGCCCTCGGCGGAGCTGTCCGACACGTACTTGAGGTCGTCGCCGACGGGGGTGAGGGTGACCGTGTGGGCAGCCTGGTTGCACACGCTGCGGTTCGACTGGGCACCGGCGGCCGAGGCGACGATCCGGGCCTTCGTCACCTGCTTCAGGGTCAGGACGTCGTCGCAGACGCCGCCGAGCTGGTCGGTCTGGCGGAGGATGCCCAACCGCTGCCCCACGCCCACCTTGGCGATCACGATCCGGAAGGTCCCGTCGGGGAGCGTGCCGCCGAGGGCGGTGCCCTCGCCCTGCCAGGTGCCGAGGTAGGAGTCGGGGATGGACTGCAGCGGGGTGGGGACGGTCGAACTCGGCCCGCTGCTCGGCTCCTTGCTGGACCCGGTGCTCGCCCCGGTGCTCACCGCGCTGCTCGGCTCACGGCTGGACCCGGTGCCCGGCCCGCCGGTCGAGGTCGCGGTGGGGGCCGAGTCCGCGGAGTTGTTCGAGCTCTTGTCGCCCGGGTGGATCCAGTACAGGAGGAGCGGCACCAGGGTCACCACCGCGAGCGCGCCGGCGATGGCCAGGGCGACGGTGCAGCCGACCCTGCGCCCT
>NZ_JAWOAI010001173.1:0-895 GCF_033194735.1 Streptomyces sp. W16 | reverse complement strand
GCCGCAGCAGCGCCGCCGCTGCGTAGACCTCCACCGGCACCTCACCGGGCACCAGCCGGTCCGCCTCCCGTTCGACGAGCCCGGTGTCCAACTCGCCCGCCACGACGTCCGGATGGGCCAGGAGCCTGCGCAGGAACCCCGCGTTCGTCGGCACGCCCAGCGTCACCGTGTCCGCGAGGGCGGCCCGGAGCTTCCTCAGCGCGGTCGCGCGGTCGGGGCCGTAGGCGATGACCTTGGAGAGCATCGGGTCGTAGAGGCTGCCGACCTCGGTGCCTTCGGAGAGCCCGGAGTCGGTGCGGACGCCGTCGCCGGAGGGTTCGTCCAGTTTCAGGACGGTGCCGCCGGAGGGGAGGAAGCCGCGGGAGGGGTCCTCGGCGCAGATCCGTGCCTCCACGGCGTGCCCGGTGAGCGTGATGTCGTCCTGCGCGAAGGGGAGCCGCTCACCCGCCGCCACCCGCAACTGCCACTCCACCAGGTCGAGTCCGGTCACCAACTCCGTCACCGGGTGCTCCACTTGGAGGCGGGTGTTCATCTCCATGAAGTAGAACGACGACACGGGGGGTTCGGGGGGTGTCCCCCCGATGGGCACAGTGCTGCCCGGCACGATGAACTCCACCGTGCCCGCGCCCGCGTACCCGCACGAGCGGGCCGCCTGGACCGCCGCCTCGCCCATCGCCGCACGCGTGCCGGTGTCGAGGAGCACGCTCGGAGCCTCCTCGACGACCTTCTGGTGCCGGCGCTGCAAGGAGCACTCGCGCTCGCCGAGATGGACGACGTTGCCGTGGCCGTCGGCCAGGATCTGGATCTCGATGTGGCGGGGGCGGTCGACCCAGCGCTCGACCAGGAGGGTGTCGTCGCCGAAGGAGGCGCGGGCCTCGCGGCGGGCGGCGGCGAT
>NZ_JAWOAI010001172.1:0-875 GCF_033194735.1 Streptomyces sp. W16 | reverse complement strand
AACGCGATGGAACGCGCCGCGGCCCGCACCCGTTTCGGCCTGCCCGCGAACGCGCCGCTGGCCCTGCTGGTCGCCGGTTCCTGGGGTGTGGGCCCGGTACGGCAGGTCGCCAGGGAGCTGCGCGACTGCGGTGCGGCCGTACCGGTCGTGGTCTGCGGCCGCAACGAGGCGCTGGCCGAACAGCTCCGCGCGGACGGCGTCGAGCACGTCCACGGCTGGGTCGACGACATGCCCGGTCTGATGCACGCCGCCGACGTCCTGGTCCAGAACGCCGGCGGACTGACCTCGCTGGAGGCCTTCGCCGCGGGCCTGCCCGTCGCCAGCTACGGCTGCATACCCGGCCACGGGCTGACCAACGCGTCCGCCCTGGACCAGGCGGGCGTCGCCGCGTGGATCCGGGACCCGACCCAACTCAAGCATGTGCTGGGCGAGTTGATCGACGGACCGCGCGGGCTGCTGCAGCGGGAGGCGGGGCTCGCACTGTTCGCGGGCGGCGCTTCGGCTGAGCTTCCGGGCAGGGGACCGGATCCGGCCGCCGGCAAGAACCGCGGCACCGTCACCGACGAAAGCCGCAGCACCGGCACCGGGGAAAGCCACAGCACCGGCACCGGGGAAAGCCACAGCACCGGCGCGTGGGAATGCCGCGGCACAGTCGCCGACGAAAGCCGCGCCACGGTATCGGGGGAGAACGGCGGCACCGGAGTACACCAGGGTCCTGCCATGGACGCGGACCGGGGCCCTGCCGCCGAGACGGTACGGATCTGCCGGGCCGGCGTCGGACCCGCCACTCCGATCGCTGTCCGCCGGACCCGTGCGGTCCGTCCCACCGCCCTACGGCTCGCGACCACCACCGCCCTGGCCTGCGCGGTCTGGGC
>NZ_JAWOAI010001171.1:0-876 GCF_033194735.1 Streptomyces sp. W16 | reverse complement strand
GGGCGCGCGGACGACGCCGTGGCCTTCTTGCGCCGGGTCCTGGAGGAGCCGTTGGCGGACGGCCGCAGACAGCGGCTGCTGACCGAGCTGGGCTCCCTGGAGTACACGCGGACCTCCTCGGCCGGCATTCCCCGGCTCAGCGAGGCGCTACGGCTGTCGGGGGCGCCGCAGGACACGATGCGTGCGGCCGTCGCCCTCGGCACGGCACTGGCCGGCCGCGGCAGGACCGTGGCCGCCGTCGACGTACTCCGCACCGCAGAGGACGAGTTGACGGACCGTCCGCAACTGGTCCGCACCCTCCAGACCGCTTCGGTGCTGCTGGCCGATCAGGACCAGTCGGTACGGCAGGACGTGTACCGGTGGCTCCGTGATGCCGCCGAGCACTCGCCGGAGCTGGTCGGCCCGGCCGGTCAGGCGCTGATCGTGCGCCATTCGGCCACGGCCGGTCTGATCTCGGCGGCGGAGGCGATGCGGCGGCTGCGCGGTCTGCTGGCCCAGCCCGCCGACCCGCTGACCGAGCCGTTCCTGCTCGGCACGGCCGCCGCCGTGGCCCAGTGGGCCGACGAACTCCCGGAGGCGGAACGGCTGGTGGAGCGGGGCCTGGTCGGGCAGCGTCCCGATCTGCTGCATCCGATGCACGACGCGCTGACCAACGTACGGGCCGACATCCTGTCCGCCCGTGGCGAGTACGCGCCGCTGCTGACCGCGGTGTGGGCGCGGGACTGGGCGCGCAGCACGCCGTCGAACGGGCACGCCCACATCCTGCTGGCGCTGCTGGCGACCGGCCAGGAGGCGCGGGCGCTGCGGCTAGCGGACGGATTCGACCTGAGGTCGGCGCCCGACTCCTGGGAGTTGAACCGCTTCCTGTACGCGCGG
>NZ_JAWOAI010001170.1:0-903 GCF_033194735.1 Streptomyces sp. W16 | reverse complement strand
CAGCGCCAGCGGTGCCGCCGCCAGCGCCCAGTGCCGTCTCCTGTTCCTCACGCGTCCCCCCGGCCGCGGAACCCGAGCACGGTGGTGAACCCGTCCGTGCCGGCGGCGACACCGGTGCCGACCAGCGTGGTGGTGGGTTCCTTGCGCCCGAATCCGGCGGAGTACCAGCCCAGCGGCGGTTCGGTCTCGCCGCGGTGCGCCCGCCAGGACAGCTGCTCCGGCAGGTCGAGCACCGCGGAACGCCCCTCGCCGTCCCGGACCCAGGTGAGCACCGCCCGGCGCCCCACCAGGTCCGCGGCGATCGCCGGGCCGAGGTGGAACGCCAACTGCACGTCCCGGCGCGGGCCTTGCACCTCATCCACGATCCTCAGCTCCTGGCTCTCGGCCGTCAGCTCCACCCTGCGGCGGTGCACCGAGCCCTGGTAGCCGTCGTGCTCGGCGGCCCAACGGGCCACCCCCGCACTGGAGTTGTCCACGTCCAGGACGCGGGTGCGGGCATGCCGGGTCCACAGGAACGGGCCGCCGGAGACGGACTGGTCACCGCCGTCCAGCTGGAGGGTGTTGTGGCCGAGCGTCGAGCGGAAGTACTCCCGCCACTCGGGCTGCCCGTGGTAGCAGTACGTCCCCGGGTCCGCGAGCACGTCGATCCCGTCGTGCCGGACCTCCACGGACAGCGCGTCGGCGTGGGCGTGCGCGGCGATCGACAGGAAGCCGTGCGGGCCACCGTCGCAACGGCACCAGATCTCTTCCGGACCGCGCAGGACGGTGAGCCCGGCGTCGGCGAAGTGGGCGGGCCTGGCCGCCGGGCGGGCGGCTGCGTCCTTCGCGTACGGCCTGATGAGCGCGGCCAGCAGCGGGGTGCGCACATCGGTGCCGGTCACCTCCGGCCACCAGTCGAGCCGG
>NZ_JAWOAI010001169.1:0-909 GCF_033194735.1 Streptomyces sp. W16 | reverse complement strand
GCCCAGCCCCCGGGGATTGCCCCAGGACACCAGCCGGTCCGCGATCTCGCGCGCGGTGTCGCCGTCGCCGCGCGCGGCGGCCACGACTCCCCGCAGGAAATGACCCGTCGAGGCCGTCAGGCGGTAGTCGTACGTCTCGCACCAGCGCAGGCCCTCCGCGGTGACCGTCAGCAGGTCGTCCCACTGGCCGCCGGTCCAGGCGTCGTTGGCCAGCAGGAACTGCGCCTGGATCGCCAGCGCCACCGCCCCGCCGTCCCGGCCGTCGTCGGCGATCCGGCGCAGCGCGCCCCGGCAGCCCGGCAGGCGGTCGACGTAGGAGGACGCGAGCGCGATCCCGAAGACCCGTACCGGGTCGCTCTGTTGGTGCAGGCCCGAGACGAGGTCGTCGAGGCGGTCGAGGACGGTCGGCGCGCCGTGTGCCGGATCACCGAAGGCACCCAGGATCACCGGCAGCAGGCGGCCCGAGGAGAGCGGGCGGCGGCGTGCCATGACGGTGTCGAAGGAGCGCCACAGTTCGGGCCGGCCGCCGTAGAAGCACACCATCAGCAGGGTGTTCAGGGCTTCGCGGAGGATGTCCTCGTCCGTGTCCCCGCAGTGCACGTGGGTGTCGATGGCGCCGACGAGCAGCCGATGCGCCGTGTCCACATCGCCCTCGCCGTTGAGGAGTTGACTGGCCGCGGCGGTGGCGGCGGCCAGCGAGTCGGTACCGGACGGGTCGGCGTGGTCGGCGTTGTCCAGCAGCGCGCGCACATTGCGGAGGTCGCCGGTGATGTTGGCGCCCAGACAGGCGGCCTCCGCCAGCCGGCGTGCCTTCGCCGTCCCGTCGGCGCTCAACTCCGAGGCGCGCAGCAGGGTGTTGATGGCGCCGACGGCGTCACCGCGGCGCAGCGTGCCGTAGGCCGCCTCGTC
>NZ_JAWOAI010001168.1:0-912 GCF_033194735.1 Streptomyces sp. W16 | reverse complement strand
GCTACGGGGACGTCACGCCGACCGGGGGCGCGGGCACGGCCGGAACGCTGGTCGGGTCGTCGAGGAGGGCGTCGCGGCAGGTCTGGAACGCGCCGCGCAGCGTCGCCTCCGTACCGAGGACGCCGAAGGTGATGTCCGGCTGGGTGTCCGGCGCCAGGGAGCGGCGTCCGGCCAGCCGGGCGTCCAGGCCGGGCCGGAGCCACGCGGCCCAGGTGGCGAGGTACCCGCCGAGGATGACCTCGCCGACGTCGGTGACACCGGAGACACCGAGGACGGCGGCACCCAGGGCGTGCCCGGCGGCGCCGAGCGCGGCGGTCGCGTCCGGGTCGCCCGCGCGCAGTCGGCGGTCCAGTTCGGCCAGCGCCGCCTCACCTCCCTGCGCCTCGGCGACGGCGTCCAACCCGGCCGCGTGGATGAGGGGTTCGGGCCCGATGTACATCGCCAGGCAACCCCGGGTGCCGCACCGGCATTCGGGACCGTCGAGGGCGATCGGCAGGTGTCCGATCTCGCCCGCCATGCCGTGACTCCCGCTGTGCACCCGCCCGTTGATGAGCAGCCCGCCGCCGACTCCGGTGTCGGCCTTGATGTAGGCGACGGTCTCGGGGTGCCGTACGCCGACGGCCGCGAGGGCGTGGTACTCGGCCAGAGCCGCCATGTTGGCGTCGTTGACCACGTCAACAGGGCAGTCGAGTCCGGGGAGTTCGGCGACCACCAGGGCGCGCAGGTCGGTGCTGTGCCAGCCGAAGTCGATGGCCGCGGCCACCAGTTGGCCGGGTCCGACGACCGGTCCAGCCATGGCGACGGTGAGTTGGGCGACATGGGCGTGCGGTGACGCCTCCCGGACCGCGGCCTCCGCCGCCCGCGCGACACAGCCGATGACCGCGGCGAGGGCGCGCGGATCGCCGTACGGCG
>NZ_JAWOAI010001167.1:0-913 GCF_033194735.1 Streptomyces sp. W16 | reverse complement strand
CTCCCCGCGCTCGTCCGGGAGGCGCTTCCGCAGGACGATCCGCGCCGCACGGTGATCACCGGTCACTCGGCGGGCGGTCACCTCGCGCTGTGGGCGGCGGCCCGGCACGTCCTCCCCAAGGACGCCCCCTGGCGCACCGACGCCCCCGCCGCGCTGCGCGGTGTGGTCGCCCTCGCCCCGATCGCCGACTTCACGGTCGCCGAGAAGCTCGCCGTGTGCGAGGGGGCGGCGGGTCAACTCCTGGGTGGAGAAGCCAAGTTCGCGGAACGGCTGCCGTACGCGGATCCGACGCTCCTGCTTCCCACCGGCATCGCGACCACGCTGGTCCAGGGCCGCGCCGACGTCGATGTCCCGCAGGCGGTCGCCGAGTCGTACGCGGACGCGGCGGCGAAGTCCGGCGAGGTCGTGGGCCTCACGCTCCTTGAGGACGTCGGCCATTTCCCCCTGATCGACCCGGCGGCGGACGCGTGCGCGGTGGTGGCGGAGGAGATCGCACAGCTGGCGTGGTGAGCGACTTCTCCCACCCGGGTCATACCCGTAGTACCTGAGAGCTACGGCGCAGGTGAGTTCCCTGGCGGGACGCGGACGACGTGCGCGGATCCGTAATTTCCCTTCCAGATCGGCCCGACGGCGGCCGGAGCGGGAGGGGAGACGGGTATGGGGCTGGGCAGGGGGGTGGTCGGCGCCTGGGCGGAGACCGGGGCTGCCGGTGCCGGTGCTGAGAGCGATACGGCGGTAGCCGAACCGGTGGGGAGTGGTCCGGCATCGGACGCCGGCGCCCCGCGCTTTCGCAACAGGTCTCGGCGTAGCGGCAGTTGGCGTCGCGCGCTCCTCGCTGCGCTCGTCATAGGCGCTGTCGTGATCCCCCTCTCGGCCGCGGCCCGGCCCGAGATCCCCGCCCCTGTTCCGGCCG
>NZ_JAWOAI010001166.1:0-915 GCF_033194735.1 Streptomyces sp. W16 | reverse complement strand
GCGATGGCGCGGGCCTCGGGCCAGGGGGTGGCCTTGTGCTGAGGGGTGTCCGGCGTGCGGGGAGCGCCGGGGGCCGGAGACGAGCCCTGCGGTGTCGGCGGGTGCTCGGCGTGCCCGCTGGTGCTGCCTTCGTTCACGAGGGCGAGTACCTCCTCGACGTCGAGGTCCTCGACGTCCTGGGCGTGCTCGCCGGTGTGCGTGTGCGTGCCGCGCGCGGTCATCCGGCGGCGTCCGGACCGGGCGCGTCGGACGGGGTCTCCGGCTTGGCCTCGGGAGTGACCTCGTCGGCCCAGCGCAGCGCGAGGGCGACGGCCTTGCGGGCGGCCTCGGCCACGGCTTCGGGTCCGCCCTTGCCCTGCGCCGCCGCGTAGCCGACCAGGAAGGTGGTCAGCGGGGCGGCGGGCCTGGCCACCCCGTGGGCGGCATCGCGGGCGAGGTCGAGCAGGATGCCGGTGTCGACGTCCAGGTCGATGCCCAGTTCGTCCTTGACTGCGGAAATCCATTCATCCAACACGTGCCCATGCTCCCTGATGCGTGCCCTGGCGGCGGCGAGGTCGTCCCAGGTGTCGCAGTCGAAGGACGCGACGGGGTCGGGGACGCGGGTGAGATCGAGCGCGGCGGTCAGCCTGCGCAGGGGCAGCCCGGTGAGGCCGCCGTGCTCGGAGGTGAGGGCAGTCAGCTCCCGGCGGAGTGCCGGCGCGCGGTACGCGGCCACGAGCGGCTGGTCGCGTCCGTCGGCGTCGGTGAGCAGCACGCCTTCGGTACCGCCGGTCCCCAGGGTGGTCAACAGCCGCCGTACGGTTGCCGTTTCGAGGAACGGCAGGTCGGCGGAGAGGACCACGACGGCGTCGGCCGTGGTGTGGCGCAGACCGGCGTCGAGCGCGGCGACCGGGCCCGCGCCGGGCGGGTCCTCGC
>NZ_JAWOAI010001165.1:0-915 GCF_033194735.1 Streptomyces sp. W16 | reverse complement strand
CCGCCGAGCAGCACCCCCGCCCCCGTACGGAACGCCAGCGCGTACCCCTCCGTCAGGGCCTCCGGCGTACTCCCACCGCTCCCCGCCACGCTCGCCGTGCGCGCCGCCGCGATCGTCGACATCACGGCGAGGCCCAGCGAACCCCCCATCGTGCGCGAGGTGTTGACCAGTCCGGAGACGAGACCGGCCTCGCCCGGCGCGGCCCCGGACGTGGCGAGCGCGGCAAGCGGGGTGGCGGTCAGGCCCGCGCCCAGCATCATCAGGATTCCGGGGAACATGATCTCCGTCAGATAGTCTCCTCGCGCGGTCATCAGCGACTGCCAGCCGAAGCCCACCGCCGCGATCAGCGTCCCGAGCACGGCGACGTTGCGCGCGCCGAGGACCGGCATGAAGCGGGGTGCCGACTTGGAGCCGACGAGGACGGCCAGGGAGCTCGGCACCAGCGCGAGCCCGGCCTCCAGCGGGGTGTAGCCGAGGACGTTCTGCGCGTACAGCGTCATGAAGAACCACATGCAGAACATCGCGGAGCCGCACAGGAACATCGCCGCGTTGGCCGACGACACCGCCCGCGCCCGGAACAGCCCGAGCGGCATCAGCGGAGCAGCCGTGCGGGCCTCGACGACGAGGAAGAGGGCGATCAGCGCGAGTCCGGCGGCCAGCGGCGTCAGGGTGGCGGTGGCCGTCCACCCCTCGGCCTCGGTCTGCGAGATGCCGTACGCCAGCACCCCGAGGCCCGCCGTGACCAGGACGGCACCGGGGAGATCGAGCCGCCGGCCGTCCCCGGCCCGGCTCTCCGGGAGCCGGCGCAGTGAGCTGAGCAGCACCACCGCGCCGACGGGCACGTTGATCAGCAGCACCCATCGCCATGACAGCGTGTCCACGAGCACTCCGCCGACGAGTCCGCCGGCGGCCCCG
>NZ_JAWOAI010001164.1:0-916 GCF_033194735.1 Streptomyces sp. W16 | reverse complement strand
CTGCGCGAGGCGTCGTACGGCCGCCGCGTCCGGGAAGGTGACGGCGGTCAGTTCCAGGCCGCCGCCCCGGTCGACCCACACCCGGTCCGGGGCCGACACGAGGACGTCGGTGACCGAAGGGTCGGTGAGCAGGGACTCCAGCGGGCCGCTGCCCACCAGTTCGGACCGCAACTGCTCGGCCGCGCCCAGCACTTCGGCGTCTCCCAGCACCCGCCCCTGCTCCCGCAACGCTTGCGCCACCCGCGCGGGCGTCGGCTCACCCCCGCTCTCGGCCAGCCACCGCCGCACACCGTCGAGCAACCCGGCAGGCATCCCCGACCCGCCGCCCGCCCCGGCCTCACCCGAAGCCCACCTCCTCGGAGCCCCCACCGAATCGCGCCCCCGCTCAATCCCGACGGCTCCGCTCTTCCCGGCCCCACCCGGATCCCACCGCCCCGAAGCGCCCACATGTTCCAACCCGACCGCCCCACTCGCCGGGACAGTTGCCGAACCTCCGTCCTCAAGAGACGCGCCCCTCCGCGCACTCGCCGAACCGCCGCCCCCAACGGACGCGCCCCTCAACCCACTTGCCAGACCTCCGTCCCCAACGGACGCACCGCTCAACGCACCTGCCAGACCTCCGTCCCCGAAGGACGCGCCCCTCAACGCCCCCACCGAACCGCCCGTCCCCGCAGACCCAGGCACCCCGCTCCCCAGAGCCCCCGCCGACCCACTCCGGAAGGACGCCCCGTCCCGCCCGGAATTCCCCGCGCTCCTCACCGGCCGCCTCATACGCCACCCGCCTCGACCAGCGCCCGCTCCCAGAACTCCCGGCAGAACCGCGCCAGCGGCCCCCGCCCGGCCCCCGGCGGCGCCTTGCCCTCATGTGGTCGCAACAGGCCCGATTCGAGCGGCACTTCGCCCGCCAGTGGCAGTC
>NZ_JAWOAI010001163.1:0-916 GCF_033194735.1 Streptomyces sp. W16 | reverse complement strand
GCAGGGCACGGGTGTGCGGGAGCAGGGCGACACCGGCCGGGGTGAGGGCGACCGAGCGGCGGTCGCGGTCGAAGAGCCGTACGCCCAGATCGCGTTCGAGGGCCTTGATCTGCTGGGAGAGGGAGGGGCCGGCGATCAGGAGGCGGTCGGCGGCCCGGCCGAAGTTCAGCTCCTCGGCGACGGCGACGAAGTACCTCAGTTGGCGCAGCTCCACGCCCGTCATGCTACGCGGGCTGGGAGGCCGGATCTCTCAGCAGGGAGCATGCCCGTCGTGGCGCCCGCGCCGGGCACGGGCCACGATGAGGGCATGGAGACCCGGCACCCTGTCGCCTGGCCGGGCGGGCCCGAACGGAGCGAGGTCATGCGAGAGTTCCTGGTCGAGATCACCACCACCATTCCCGAGGGCACCAGCAAGGACGAGGTCGACCGGCGCCGCGCCGCTGAGGCGGTCCGCTCCCGCGAACTGGCCGCCACCGGTCACCTGGGACGGCTGTGGCGTCCGGTTGGCGAACGGCGCAGCATCGGCATCTGGCTCGCGGACGACGAGGACCAGCTCCACGAGAAGGTGCTCGACACCCTGCCGCTGCACGCATGGATGACCTTCGCCGTCACCCCGCTGGAGCCGCACCCGAACGACCCCGGCCATGCGGAGTAACTCCCCCCGCCTGCAAAGGATTTCGCCGTTATGAGCCCCGGCGCCCCGGTCCCCTCGGCCCGGGCCGACGGTTCCCTTCTGTCGCCCTGGGCGCATGTCGTCCGGGTCGCCGCGGCGCTCGCGGCGGGCATGGGGGTCGGCCGCTTCGTCTACACCCCGCTCCTCCCGCTGATGCACGCCCAGGCCGGGCTGTCCACCGACGCGGGCGCCCATCTGGCCACCGCCAACTACGTCGGCTACCTCGTCGGCGCGCTCGCGGGC
>NZ_JAWOAI010001162.1:0-931 GCF_033194735.1 Streptomyces sp. W16 | reverse complement strand
CCGCGCGGCCGGCCACCGGGGGACGCCGACGACTTCGACCTGCTCGCCGCCGACCTGGCACGCGCCCACGACGGCGCCGTCACCGCCGTCGTATCCGCCTCCCAGCTCTCCAGCCAGGCCGGCAGCGAACAGAAGGTCGAGGTCTTCGTCAACCTCGCCCGGCGCCTGCAGTCCCTGGTGCACCGGGAGATCTCCATCCTCGACGAGCTGGAGAACGAGATCGAGGACCCCGATCTGCTCAAGGGCCTCTTCCACGTCGACCACCTCGCCACCCGCATCCGCCGCCACGCCGAGAACCTCGCCGTCCTCGGCGGCGCCGTCTCCCGCAGACAGTGGAGCAACCCGGTCTCCATGACCGAGGTGCTGCGTTCCGCCATCGCCGAGGTCGAGCAGTACTCCCGCGTCAAACTCGTGCCGCCCATCGACGGCACCCTGCGCGGCCACGCCGTCGCCGACGTGATCCACCTGCTGGCCGAACTCGTGGAGAACGCCACGGTGTTCTCCGCCCCGCACACCCAAGTCCTGCTCCGCGCCAACCTCGTGACCTCGGGACTCGCCGTCGAGGTCGAGGACCGCGGACTCGGCATGCCCGTCGGTGAACAGAGCCGGATGAACGCCCTGCTCACCGACCCCGACCAGGTCAACGTCGCCAGCCTGCTGGCCGACGGCCGCATCGGCCTGTTCGTGGTCTCCCAACTCGCCCGCCGCCATGGCATCCACGTCCGCCTCCAGACCAACATCTACGGCGGGGTACAGGCCGTACTCGTCGTGCCACAGGCCTTGTTGGGTACGGCGCCGGGCGCCCCCGGAGCCGTGGGGCAGCCGGACGACACGATGGGCGGGGGGCGCCCACTCCTGCCATCGCAGCAGCCTCCGCAGCGGGGATCGCAAGACGGATCACGGGGCGGGACGCTCGGCGGGGCGGGCGGGG
>NZ_JAWOAI010001161.1:0-935 GCF_033194735.1 Streptomyces sp. W16 | reverse complement strand
CCTGGGGCGGCCCGGACACGCGCACCTGGGGGTGCCGCGTTCCGGGGCGCTCGACGGGCCCGCGGCGGCGCTCGTCAACCGGCTGGTCGGCAATCCGCCCGAGGCTGCCGTCCTGGAGACGACCCTCAACGGGTGTGCTGTAAGGCCTCGTTCAACAACTCTCGTGGCCGTCGGCGGAGCGCCCTGCCCGGTCACGGTGGACGGACGTCCCGTCGCCTGGGGCGCACCCGTGCACGTGCCCGCCGGAGCCCTCCTGGACATCGGAACAGCCTTCTCCGGAGTACGCGCCTACGTCGCCTTCGCCGGCGGCGTCACCGTGGAGCCGGTGCTCGGCAGCCGCTCCACGGATCTGCTCTCCGGGCTCGGTCCAGCGCCGCTGACGAACGGCGCCATACTGCCGCTGGGGTCCCCGACGAGCCTCCACGCGCGCGTGGACGTCGCCCCGCAGCCGCGCCCCCCGGTCGAACTCGTCCTTCGGGTGACGCTCGGACCCCGCGACGACTGGTTCACCCCGGAGGCCGTGCGGGCGTTCACCTCACGCGTCTATCAGGTGTCGTCGGCGAGCAACCGCATCGGCCTGCGCACCGAGGGGCCCGCCCTGGAGCGGGCCCTGACCGGTGAACTCCCCAGCGAGGGCATGGTCCTGGGCGCCGTCCAGGTCCCCCCGGACGGCCGCCCCGTGGTCTTCCTCGCCGACCATCCGACCACCGGCGGCTATCCGGTGATCGCGGTCGTCCGCCCGACGGACCTCCCGGCCGCCGCGCAGGCGGTGCCCGGAACCCCGGTCCGTTTCGTGGCCGTACGGCGCCGCTGAGGCCCCGTACCCGCCCTATGCGGCGTCCGGCTGCTTCTCCCCCACCGAGAGGGCGGCCAGCGCCGCCGACACCGCGTGGGACGCGCTCAGGTCGAGCCGCGCGCTGGTGCCCCGCGCGCGG
>NZ_JAWOAI010001160.1:0-939 GCF_033194735.1 Streptomyces sp. W16 | reverse complement strand
GGCGGCCAGCAGCCCCCGTCCTACGACGGCGGTCGCGGCGGTGGCCGGGGCCGCGGCCCCAACACCAAGGGGCTGCTGATCGGCGCGATCGCGGTCGTCGCCGCGGTGGTCATCGGCATCAGCGTGGCGATGATGAACGGCAACGACGACAGCAACAAGACCGGCGACCAGGCGGGCAGCACCCCGTCCACGTCGCAGAGCGCGTCGTCGAGCCCGTCGCCGAGCAGCAGCGCGGCGGACGGCGCGGAGACGCAGGAGGTCGATGCCAAGGCGCTGAAGCTGGACGGCGGGACCACCACGGCCTCGGACGTCGACGGCGCGGAGGCCGCGGGCGGCGTCTATGTGTCGGGCTTCAACCAGGTCGGCGCGTCCATCACCTGGACGGTGAACGGCATCACCAAAGCCGGCAAGTACACGCTGAACGTCAACTACGGCGTACCCGGCAAGGACGCCAACGCCACGCTCACGATCAACGGCACGGCCCAGACCCGCCCGCTCAACCTCGGCAACTTCGCCAAGGCCGCGGAGGGCGACTACGAAAAGGGCTGGACCAACACCTGGGGGAACATCACCCTCAACAAGGGCACCAACACCATCAAGGTCTCCTGCGAGCAGGGCAACCAGTGCGACGTCAACTTCGACCAGTTCTCCCTGGAATCGGGCTGGAAGTCGTAGCCCCGGGCGGGCCCTGTGCCGCCGTGGCGTCCCCCGTCACCGCGACCCGCCCCAGCAGCTCCTCGTAGGCCGGGCGGTCGAACTCCCCCGCGACGGGGGAGAGTACCGTCGCCGCCGACAGGGCGACCGCCCGTGCCAGCCGGTCCGGCCAGGGCAGGCGTTCCACCAGTCCCGACAGCAGGCCCGCGACCGCTGAGTCGCCCGCGCCGGTCGGATTGCCGTTCACCCGCGCCGGAGGCGTCGCGTGCCAGCTGCCCTCCGGAG
>NZ_JAWOAI010001159.1:0-941 GCF_033194735.1 Streptomyces sp. W16 | reverse complement strand
TCTGGGATGCTGCTCGCCGGGGCCGGAACGGGCCTGCGGCTGAAGGCCGCCTGGCTGGGGCGCCGGGAACGGGCCGACGACGTACTGCTGTGGATCCGGGTGGACTGGCTGGACAAGCGGGGCGGCGCCCCCGCCGGAAAACCGGTCAAGGGCTACCGCTCCACCGGCATCGCCGCGGGCGACGCCACCCCGGGCGGGGCGCGCCGCCGCGGCGACGTGTACGCGTAGCCGGGCGTTACACCTCCAGGTCCAGCTCGATCTTCTTCAACTGGTGGCGGGCCATCGCCAGGTTGGCCCGGTTGGAGTCCAGGACCAAGTAGAGGAACAGGCCGTTGCCGCCGCGTCCCTTGATCAGGCGGATCAGGTGGTACTGGTTGGACAGGGTGATCAGGATGTCCTCGATGTCACCCTTCAGGCCGAGGTGCTCCATCGTGCGCATCTTGGAGCGCACCACGTCGGTGTTCCCGGCGGCGGCGACGCCGAGGTCGAAGGTCTTGCTGCCGCCCATCGTGCCGAGCGCCATACCGCTGGTGTAGTCGACGAGCGCGACTCCGGTCGCGCCCTCGATGGAGGTCAGCGCCTCTTTGAGCGAGGTTTCGGTGTTGGCCATGACAGTGCTCCCTTGGGTCCGTTCAACTTTCCGTGGTGGTGCGCGCGTTGGTCGTTGCGGTGGTGCGTGGTGCGCGCGCCGTTCTCGTTCGTGCGGTGGTGGCTTTGGTGGGCGCCTTGACGGGCGCCGCGTCGGTTCGTTCCTCGGCCTCGGCCGTCGCCGTCGCCTCGGCGTCGACCAGTTCCCCGATCCGGGCCCCCGCGCGGCGGCCCTCCAGCAGCAGCCGGCCGACGTTGACCCGGTCCTGGGCGAGCACGGTCAGTACGGCGCCCCGGCCCGCCGCGTAGGTCGCGACATAGCCGTAGACCCCGCGCACCAGCAGCTCGCGGAA
>NZ_JAWOAI010001158.1:0-942 GCF_033194735.1 Streptomyces sp. W16 | reverse complement strand
TCGGTAGACGGCGGCGTTGCGGCCCGTGCCGCCGGAGGCGGTGCCGGAGTGGGCGGCGAGCCGGACGTTCTCCAGTTCCACGACGGCGGAGGACACCGTCGGCTTGGACAGGCCGGCCAGGCTCGCGAGCTGCGGGCGGGTCGCGCTGCCGGCTCTGGCCAGCACCTCGAACACCGCGCTCGCGCTCTCGGTCAGCCGAGACGCCTGCGCCACGACGTGTTCCACACTTCCCCCAGTTCACAGGCCGCGTCCCGGAGGGTGTCCGTGGGATGCGGCGATGGGATGTCCCTATGTCACGCGGGCCCGGACAGCGGTCACCGTTGCCCAATACGCGATACCTCTTGACGCACTGTACTTCGTTAGTTAACTTCCTAACGAACGTCACGGTACTCGCCTGCCGTGGTCCGTCAGAAGCCCGTCCCGGGGCTTCCCTAGTGCTTCAACTGCCGTTCCCCCGAACACGGTTCGCCCACCGTCGCAGCACAGCGCAACGACGAAAGAGGTTCCGTGCAGGACTTCACGCCCCTCGTGGTCGGCATCGACGTGGGTGGCACCAAGACACATCTGCGCGCCTGCGCGGGCACGGATGTCGTCGCCGACCACATCCGCGCGAGCAGCGGCTGGCGGCCGCACGACCCCGTGACCGCCGCCGACTGGCTGGCCGCCCTGATCCATGACGCCCTGCCCGCACACGCGTGCCCGTCCGCGGTCGCCGTGGGCGGGCACGCCTGCGAGACACCCCGTCAGTGCGCCGAGATCCGGGCCGCTCTGGAGGAACGCCTCGATGTGCCCGCACTCGTCGTGGGCGACGCCGAACTGCTCGTCCCCGCCGTGGGACTGGACAAGGGCGTCGGTCTGGTCGCCGGCACCGGTTCCGTCGCGGTGGGCCTGCTCGCCGACGGCAGCCGACTTCAAGTGGGCGGCTGGGGCGCGGTACTCGGC
>NZ_JAWOAI010001157.1:0-942 GCF_033194735.1 Streptomyces sp. W16 | reverse complement strand
GCCACGGCGAGCCCGCCGACGGCCAGCAGGACCTTGCGGGGGCGGGGACGGCGGTGCCGGCCGCGCGGGGTCCGGGGCAGGAGGGGTGGCTCCATGTCCGCGGTGTCCTCGGCCCGTTCCGCCTTCGTGGTCGTCGTCACGATCCCTCCCCTGTGGTGTGGCGGACGCACGTTATGCGCTTCTCCGGGCGGTGCGGCGGGAGTTGGGCGGGATGTCACCCGAACGGGGAAGGCCCGTGCGATGATCGGGGAGAGTTCTGTTAACCCACGTTAACCAGGAGGGTGTCATGAGCGAGGAACGGTTCGGGGAGTTCGTGCTGGTGCGGCGACAGGGGTACGTCGCCGAACTCGTCCTGGACCGGCCCAAGGCCATGAACGCCGTCTCCACCGCGATGGCCGGGTCCATCGCCGCGGCCTGTGCGGCACTGGCGGCGGACCGGGACGTCCGGGTGACCGTGCTGACCTCCTCGCACGAGCGGGCCTTCTGTGTCGGCGCCGACCTGAAGGAGCGCAATTCGCTCACCGACGCGGAGCTCGTACGGCAGCGGCCCCTCGCGCGCGGGGCCTACACCGGCGTCCTGGAACTCCCCATGCCGACGATCGCCGCCGTGCACGGCTTCGCGCTGGGCGGCGGCTTCGAACTGGCCCTGTCCTGCGACCTGATCGTGGCCGACGCCACTGCCGTGGTGGGTCTGCCTGAGGTGTCGGTGGGCGTGATCCCGGGGGGCGGCGGTACGCAGCTGCTGCCCCGCCGGGTGGGCGCGGCCCGGGCGGCCGAACTCATCTTCACCGCACGGCGGTTGGAGGCGGCCGAGGCGGCGGGGCTGGGTCTGGTGGACGTCCTGGTGGAGGCGGGCCGGGACCGCGAGGAGGCGCTGGCGCTGGGTGCGCGCATCGCCGCGAACTCGCCGGTCGGCCTGCGGGCGGCCAAGCGGGCACTGCA
>NZ_JAWOAI010001156.1:0-946 GCF_033194735.1 Streptomyces sp. W16 | reverse complement strand
CAGGTAGCCCGCCACGAAGGCGTCCCCGGCGCCGACCGAGTCGTGCACGCGGGCGGGCAGCGCGGGTTGGCGGTGGGGGCGGCCGTCGAGGAGCGCGAAGGCTCCCTCCGCGCCCAGCTTGATCACGGCACCGGAGGGGCCCAACTCGCAGATCCCCTTGGCCAGTTCCTCGGGTTCGTGGCGGTCCGGCACCGCGAGCCGGGCCTCGTGCGGGCCCGCGAACACCAGGTCGCTGTCATGGAGGAGGGGAAGTACGGCCTTCCTCGCCTCGTGCTCGTTCCACAGCAGCGAACGGAAGTTGATGTCGAGGGAGACCAACACCCCCGCGTCGCGGGCGATGTCCACCGCCCGGCGGACCGCTCGCGCCGGACCCTCCCCCAACGCCGGTGTGATGCCGGTGATGTGGAGGATCGCCGCCCCCGCCACCACCGCCTCCGGGATGTCCTCGGGGGAGAGGCGGACCCCTGCAGTCGCCGTGCGGTAGTAGCGCATCCGGTGGTGCGTGCTGGTGCGTCTCTCCTTGAGGAGGAGGGAAGTCGGGGCCGGATCGCGTACCGCCAGCGCGGTGACCCCTTCCGCCCGCAGCTCCCGCAGCACCAGCTCGCCCAGCTCGTCCTCGCTCACGCGGCCGATCCAAGTGGCCCTGCCGCCCAGGCGACTTACGCCGATCGCCACGTTGGACTCGGCGCCGGCGATGCCGAGGCGCAGGGTGGTGCCCAGGGTGAGCGGGCCGGGACCGGCGGCGGACAGGACGCCCAGGGTCTCGCCCACGGTGACGAGGTAGAGCTCGTCGTTCTCGACAACAGGCTTGCGGCTGTTCACAGGTCGTTCTTCTCCTCGGGCCCGGTGTCGGGCCTGACCGTCTCCAGCAGTGCGCGGGCCCGGGCCGTGAGGGCGCTCAGCGCCTCGGGGGCGGGGTCCCGGTCGGCGTCGCGCAGCAGCGGGG
>NZ_JAWOAI010001155.1:0-953 GCF_033194735.1 Streptomyces sp. W16 | reverse complement strand
CTGCGGCGGGCCCCCGCCTGCGCGGCCCGCATCCCGTCCTGCGCCGCCTGTCGCGCCGACTGCTCGGCGCCTCGCTGCGCGGCTTGCTGTGCGGCCTGCTGGCCGGGATTCGGAAACATCGGCGCTCTCCCCCACGGAACGGACATCCCTTTCCGTGGGGCACGTCACCCTCGGTCGGGCGGGTTCCCATCGCGGCCCACGGTCGCCGGACCCGGACCCGCTCGTGACCGGAGTCACATATTCGGGTTCACTCGACGCCCGCGAAGTGCTCCCGCACCAGCGACTGCGCCACGTCCCACTCCCCCGCGCCCAACGCCTCCAGGAGCGCGAGGTGTTCGGACGCGTCGGCCACCAGGTCGGCCCGCCCGCGTGCGGCGGGGCCGCCGACCAGCGGCCACTGGGCGCGCCGGTGCAGGTCCTCGGCGATCTGGACGAGCTGCTCGTTCCCGGAGAGGGAGAGCAGAGCACAGTGGAAGGCCCGGTCGGACTCGGCATACGTCGCCCGACACCCGGAGGACGCTGCGCGCACGGTCCCCTCGGCCAGCGGGCGCAGGTCGGCCCAGCGGGCGCTGGGCACCGTACGGGCGAGCCGCAGCATCACGGGGACCTCGATCAGGGCACGGATCTCCGCCAGCTCGGCGAGTTCCCGGGCGCCCCGCTCGACGACCCGGAAACCCCGGTTCGGTACGACCTCGACGGCGCCCTCGGCGGCGAGCTGCTGCATGGCCTCGCGCACGGGGGTGGCCGAGACGCCGAACCGGTCGCCGAGCGCGACCGCGGAGTAGACCTCGCCCGGGGTCAGTTCCCCGCCGACGAGGGCGGTGCGCAGGGCGTCGAGTATCTGCCCGCGCACGGAGGGCCGCTGAAGGGCCTGCCGGGGGCGCGGGAACGGCGTCTCGCTGTGCGTGTGCTCGCCGCGGACGGCGCCGGCACCGTCCGCGAGGCCCCGGTCC
>NZ_JAWOAI010001154.1:0-955 GCF_033194735.1 Streptomyces sp. W16 | reverse complement strand
GCGCTCGGCGCGGCGCTCGGCACGGCCCACTCCGCCGCGGCGCCGTTGCTGATCGGCTCCGTCAAATCGAACCTCGGCCATCTGGAAGGAGCCGCGGGCCTCGCCGGCGTCGTCAAGACGGTGCTCGCCCTCCACCACGCGAAGCTGCCGCCGACCCTGCACTACGCCCGCCCCAACCCGGCAGTGGCGATGGACGAGTTGGGGCTGCGCGTGGTCGACCGCCTCCAGGACTGGCCGAGCGGTCCGGGAGACCGGCTGGCGGGCGTCAGCTCCTTCGGCTTCGGCGGCACCAACGCCCACGCGGTGCTGGCGGGCGCACCCGCGACCGGTGAGGTGATGTCATGAGGTTCGGCGTGGCGATGCTGGTCACCGACGTGTCGATGGCGCCCGCGGACTTCGGCCGCGCGGTCGAGGAGCGGGGCTTCGAGTCGCTGTTCGTGCCCGAGCACACGCATGTCCCGGTGCACGCGGCCCACCGCGGCGACGCCTCCCTGGGCGCCGCCGAGACCCGGCAGGGACTCGACCCCTTCGTCGCCCTGACGGCCGTGGCGGCGGCCACCACCCGGCTCCGCGTCGGCACCGGGGTCTGCCTGGCCGCGCAGCGCGATCCGATCGTCCTCGCCAAGGAGGTGGCCAGCCTCGACGTGGTCTCGGGCGGACGGTTCCTCTTCGGAGTCGGCGCGGGATGGCACGAGGAGGAGATGCTCAACCACGGAGTCGACCCCCGTACCCGCGTCGCCCGCCTGCACGAGCACCTGGAGGCGATGCGCGCCATCTGGAGGGACTACGAGGCCTCCCACCACGGCCGCCATGTGAAGTTCGACCCCATCTGGTCCCTGCCCAAGCCCGTGCAGCGCCCCCACCCGCCGATCCTCCTGGGCGGCAGCGGCCCCCGCGTACTGCGGCGCGCCCTCGCCCTCGGCGCCGGATGGATGCCCTGGCACGAGGTGGAGGG
>NZ_JAWOAI010001153.1:0-964 GCF_033194735.1 Streptomyces sp. W16 | reverse complement strand
GTGTGGAGCAGGTCGTCGACCGGCACCGGCAGCGCGTCGCCGGACACCGGCCGCAGGCGGAGGCCGTCGAGCTCGGCGACGGTGGCGCCGTCGGCGTCGAGGACCCGGACGTCCGCCGTATAGCCGCCCTCGGTCTCCCGCAACCGGGCGCGGCTGAAGCGCACGGTCGACGGATCGCCGGCCAGGTGGAGCCGGTCCACGCCGACAGGCAGCAGGTCGCCGGTGCCGCCCTCGGGCAGAAGGCCCGCCAGACCGTGCAGGCAGGCGTCCAGCAGCGCCGGGTGGCAGCGCAGCAGGGGATGCGGGGGGAGCTGGTCGGGCCACCGGATCACGGCCAGCGCCTCGTCCCCTTCGACCGTGAGGTCGGTGAGTGCGGCGAACCGCGGCCCATGGAACTGCCCCATGGCGCGCAGCCGTTCGTACACCGCGGTCGCCGGAATGCGGCGGCCGGGCGGCGGCTCCGCCACGGGTGCGGACGTGCCGGAGGCGCCGGACGCACCAGTGGATGCGAGGGTCAGACGGGCGGTGGCCTGGACGAGCGGTCGGCCATTCCGTTCCGTGACGATCTCCAGCTCGCCCTCGCCGTCTCCCGTCACCGTCAGCGTGGTGGTGACGGTGACCGGTCGGCCGACCGGCAGAAGGCCGCGGTAGTCGAGGTCTTTCACCGTCACCCGCGCCGGCTCCGTGTCGAAGGCCTCGCAGGCGGCGGCCAGCGCCATCTCGGCGTAGCCGGTGCCGGGCAGGACCGGAACACCGTGCACCTGGTGGTCCGCGAGCCAGGGGAGTCGGCCGGTGTCCAGTTCCGTCTGCCATATGTGGCGGACCGGGGCGCCCGGCAGCCGGATGCCCGGTCCCAGGAGGGGATGGGCGTGTGCCGCCCGGGGCGGGACGGGTGGCCGCTCGTCGGGCCAGAACCGCTCGTGCTGCCAGGCGTACCGCGGCACGTCGGCCAGCCGGCCGGCCG
>NZ_JAWOAI010001152.1:0-979 GCF_033194735.1 Streptomyces sp. W16 | reverse complement strand
GGAGTTGGGCGGTCGTGGCGCCGGCGGCGCGGTCGCGGTAGCGAGCCAGTTACGCCACTTCGGCCAGCGCGACCGCCGAGAAGGACGTGACGGCCGTGCGCAGTCCGCTGCCGTCGGCCGCCGCGGACGCGTACCGGTGCACCAGGGTCGGCCGGTTCGGGGCGATCCTCAAGGCCTCCGCGTGCTCGGGCGGGGGAGTCTCCCAGGTCACGGAGGTCCGGTCGAAGCCGGTCGGGTCCGTGCTCCGGGCGCCGACCGGGAAGGTGAGGGAGGACGGGGTCTCGACCGGCCGACCGGGCAGCATGGCGTGGCTGCCACGCCGGTCGGTGGCGACCAGACCGTCCCGGCGCAGCACCTCCAGCGCCTGCCGTACGGTCTCCCGGCTGACCTGGAAGTGCTCCGCCAACTGCCGCTCGCCGGGCAGGCGTTCACCCGGCGGGATGGTGCCGTCGTGGAGCTCGCCGAGCAGTTGGGTGGCGACCTTCCCATAGAGGGGCTGGTCGTCGGCGGTCGGGTGATGGGGGGTGGTGCGGGCCATGCCGCGCCTCCTGTTGGTGACAAGACTGAGAGCAGAACTGGTGACAAGACGTAGCCGTGCGGGCTCGTTGCGCGACCAGATCTAGCATTGGTCTAAACCACCAGGGAAGGGCGGCAGGGCAGTTAGGCCGAAACCGACCCGCGCCGATCACTCCTCACAGCGCGCCGTACAGGGCCTCGATCAGGGCCATCTTCCTTGGGTCGTCGGCGATATGCGGCCCCATCCGGTTCATCACATAGCCCAGCGACACGCCCGCGTCCGGGTCGGCCAGGCCGCAGGAGCCGCCGAAGCCGTCGTGTCCGAAAGCCTGCGGGTCAGGACCGTACGAGCCGTTCGCGCCACTGAGCCACACGCCGAGCCCGATCTCCGTCTGGTGCGCGAAGCCCGCGCCCAGCACCAGGTCACGGCAGCTGCCCGGGCCCTCGCGCACCCGCTCGGCCG
>NZ_JAWOAI010001151.1:0-990 GCF_033194735.1 Streptomyces sp. W16 | reverse complement strand
TGCCGCCGCCGCGCTGGCCCGGCTGCGCGGCGGACCCGTACCGCCGGATCCGCCGCAGCGGGCCGCCGAACCCGGCTCGCAGTCCTCGCTCTTCGAACCGCAGAGCGTCCGCCTCCCATTGGCCGACCTCCTCGCCGTGTACGCCGAGCAGCAGCGGCGGCACGACACCACCGCGCACCCCGACCGTATGCGGCTGCTCACCGCCTCCGAGTCGGCGGGCATGCTGGTCGCCGCCGAGATGAACCGGTCGGGGCTGCCGTGGAGCGCCGACGTGCACCGGGAGCTGCTGCACGAGTTGCTGGGCGAGCGGTACGCCGGGGGCGGTGAGCCGCGGCGGCTCGCCGAGCTGGCGGACGAGGTGTCGGCCGCCTTCGGGAGGCGGGTGCGGCCGGACCTGCCCGCGGACGTCGTCAAGGCCTTCGCGCAGGCCGGCATCAAGGTCAGGTCGACCCGGCGCTGGGAGATCCAGTCCCTGGACCACCCGGCGGTGAAGCCCCTGCTCGAATACAAGAAGCTGTACCGGATCTGGGTGGCCCACGGCTGGTCCTGGCTGCAGGACTGGGTGCGGGACGGGCGGTTCCGGCCCGAGTTCCTGGCCGGCGGGACCGTCACCGGGCGCTGGGTCACCAACGGCGGGGGCGGACTGCAGATCCCCAAGGTCATCCGGCGCGCGGTGGTAGCCGACCCGGGCTGGCGGCTCGTCGTCGCCGACGCCGACCAGATGGAACCCCGGGTGCTCGCCGCGATCTCCCGCGACCCCGGGCTGATGGAGGTGGCCGGCCGGCCCACCGACCTCTACCAGTCCGTCTCCGACCGCGCCTTCTCCGGCGACCGCGACCAGGCCAAGATCGCGGTGCTCGGCGCGGTCTACGGCCAGACCTCCGGCGACGGCCTCAAGAACCTCGCCGCACTCAGACGCCGGTTCCCCAAGGCGGTGGCGTACGTCGACGACGCCGCGCGGGCCGGTGAAGAGGGGCGGCTCGTGCGGAC
>NZ_JAWOAI010001150.1:0-998 GCF_033194735.1 Streptomyces sp. W16 | reverse complement strand
GTGCCGGGCGCGGCCCTGGTCGAGATCCCGGGCGCCTCGCATCTGGCCCCCGCCCAGTGCCCGGAGGCCGTCCTCACCGCGCTGCGCGCACACCTCGACGGGGGTGCCGGGCGCGGGATGGCGGTACGGCGTGAGGTGCTCGGCGACGAGCACGTGGACCGGGCGCAGGCCCGGCAGACCCCCTTCACCGCCCGCTACCAGGACTTCATCTCGCGGTACGCGTGGGGCGAGATCTGGACCGACACCACGTTGTCGCGGCGCGAGCGGAGCATGGTGACGCTGACCGCGTTGATTGCGCATGGGCATTACGACGAGTTGGCCATGCATGTTCGGGCGGCTCGGCGCAATGGGCTCACGCCGGAGGAGATCGGCGCTGTGCTGTTGCAGAGTGCTGTGTATTGCGGGGTGCCTGCTGCCAACTCGGCGTTCGCCGTGGCTCAGCGGGTGTTGGAGGAAGACGGCGACTAAGGGGATGGGGGTGACGTTGTGAGTCGGCTGCGGGTGCGTCGTGGCTGGTCGCGCAGTTCCCCGCGCCCCTTAAAAGCACAGGCTGACCCAAGTCTTTAGGTGCGCGAGGAACTGCGCACTCCTTAAAAGCGCAGGCCGACCCAAGTCCATAGACGTGCAAGGAACTGCGCACTCCTAAAAGCGCAGGCCGGCCCAAGTCTTCAGGCGTGCGAGGAACTGCGCACTCCTTAAAAGCGCGGGCCGGCCCGTGTCGTCAGGGGCGCGGGGAACTGCGCGACCAGCCCCCACCGGCCCGCAGCCGGACAACAGCTCAACGCAAGCCTCTCCCCGTCTCCAGCACCTCGCGCGCCTGTGTCGCCAAGCCGTCCGCCCCGCACGAACGTGCAAGCGTCAGGCCCCTGTTGAGTTCGGACACCGAGCGCGCGGCGATGCCGTACTCGACGCGGGCCGCCGCGTGTTCGTACTGGCAGGGCGAGGCCTCCAGGTAGGCGACCGCCTGCGCGGCCAGCCGTACCGCGCGCTGGCCGGTC
>NZ_JAWOAI010001149.1:0-1002 GCF_033194735.1 Streptomyces sp. W16 | reverse complement strand
CACTTCGTACGGGGCGAGGATCCGGGCGGCGCGCT
Organism: Streptomyces sp. W16; assembly: GCF_033194735.1. NCBI lineage: Bacteria > Bacillati > Actinomycetota > Actinomycetes > Kitasatosporales > Streptomycetaceae > Streptomyces > Streptomyces sp. W16. The sequence continues at coordinate 967 of NZ_JAWOAI010001149.1, read as the reverse complement.
TCTCCTCGCCGAGGGCGGACCACGCGTCGGAGAGGAGGTCGGCCCACGGCACGGTTCCGGGCTCTTCGAGCAAGCCGCGCGGGCCGAGCGCGAGCAGTGGATCGAGGGCCACGACGACGCCCTCCGGGTCGCCCTGGGCGCGGGCCAGGTAGCCTTCGGCGAGCGCGGCCGCCAGCGCCGGGCTGACATGACTGCCTCGGGCGTAGTCACGAACGACACGCGCGTGTGCCTGCGCTTTGGCGAACGCGCCACGTGCCGCCCACAGTTGGACGGCCAGTGTCCTGCTGTGCAGGGCGATGTGCGGCTGATCGGTGTCGGCGGCGAGCGACAGCGCGAACTCGGTGTGGAGGAGTGCGTCGTCCCAGTGCCCCACTCGGTACTCGGCGGAGGCGAGCCCCGTCGCGGCGACCACCTGGAACGATGCGGCCCGCCCGCGACAGGCGCCTAACACCCCGCTCAAGTCCCTTACGGCGCCGGTGAGATCGCCGACGAACGGGCGCAGGTTCCCACGGCCCAGAAGGTGCTCCAGCTGTGCGGGGGACGCGAGGACCGGGTCGGGCAGCGGGCCGAGCTCCGCCAGGGTGTCCGCGGCCCGTCCGCTCATCGCGAGCCCGATCAGGCGCAGGTAGCGGATCATGTCAGTGGCGGTGTCCTCCGGCGCCAGGCGCAGGGCCAGATCCGCCCATTCGGCCATCTCGGCTCCGTGCGACATGCTGCCGTGCAGTGCGGCGAACTGCCCCGCTATCCGCGCCCCCAGCACGGGCTCGGCGTCCGGGTCGCAGCGGTGCCAGGCATCCGTGAGCAGCGCCTCGGCGCGCCCCACGTCGAACAGGCTGAGCCGCCCCAGCAGGTAGCTGCGCCATCCGCCGGGCGCGAACTGCCGTATGCGTTCGGCGACTTCGCCGACGTCCGGCACGTCTCCCGCGAGCAGCCGGCACTCGACGGCTTCGAGCGAGCAGCGCTCCTA
>NZ_JAWOAI010001148.1:0-1012 GCF_033194735.1 Streptomyces sp. W16 | reverse complement strand
AGCGGTACGAGCGCTACGAGCGGTTCGCCGAGTCCCGGCGCGGCACCCAGGACACGGCATGATCGCATCGCTGCCCCGCCAGGCCACCCCCCGGGACGAGCCGCCCCGCCCACCCGAGGACCCCCGCCACAAGGCCCGCCGCCGAGCGCTCACCCTGCTCATCATCGTGCTGCTCATCGGCGTACCGGCCGTCTATCTGGCGATCTCCGCGAACCAGAGCCGCAACAGCGGCAAGGACAAGGAAGCCAAGTACTCGGCGACCGGCCTCACCGTGGGCTGGCCCTCCAAGGTCCAGCGCCGCCTCTACCAGGTACCGGTCCCGCACCCGGCGGAAGAGGTCGCCTTCTACGAGACCAACAACTGGAAGACCAGCCGGCTCTACGTCCAGTTCCAGACCTCCGAGGCCGGCCTCGACACCTTCCTCGCCGGCGTGGGCGTCGACCGGGACACGCTCAAGAAGAACGACATCACCATCAGCGACCGCGACCAGAAGATCACCGGCTGGAAGTTCACCCGCCCCGGCCCCTGGTGGGGCGTCGTCAACAAGCAGAAGGACCCGGCACCCACCCAGGACATCGTGGTGAACCTGTCCGATCCGGCCCTCCCCATGGTCTACGTCGTCTCCCGCACGGTTCCCTAGCGGGGTGGCCCCGGCCGGTCGCCGGGGCCGATTGTCAGACCCCGCCCGTAGAGTCGAAGACAGCTGACACGACTGACGGGCGGGAGGTGACAGGACGTATGACGGACACGGCACTCATGGAGCAGATCTCCGTGCGACTGGCCGCGGTCTTCCTGCCGTCCCCCGTCGTCCCGCGCGAGGGCCGCGTCGCCTTCTGGGACCCCGACGGCGAGCGCGCGCTCCCCGAAGCCGAAGAGGGCGTGGAACAGACCGAGTTGACCGTCGTACGACGACACGGCGCCGGAGTCCGCCGCAGGCCCACCCCCGCGCTGACCCTGCCCATCGAAGCGGCGCTGCCCCTGCTCGTGCGCGCCCGCTGGAACCCCGCCGCCC
>NZ_JAWOAI010001147.1:0-1018 GCF_033194735.1 Streptomyces sp. W16 | reverse complement strand
TGCACTGCCGGGACCGCGCCGGGCCGCCGTCGAGTACGAGGATCCCGACCGGCTGCGCCCCAAGCTCCGCGCCGAACTCGGCGCCACCGACCGCCCGTTGCTCGTCGCCGTCGGCTCGCTCGACCGGCAGCGCGGCTACGACACCCTCCTGGACGCCTCACGAGGCTGGTGCCGCCTCGATCCGACACCGCTGCTCGTGATCGCGGGGGAGGGGCCGCTGCGGGCCGAGTTGCAGCGGCGGATCGAGGACGAGGAGTTGCCGGTCCGGCTCGTCGGGCGCCGCGACGACGTGGGTGAACTGCTCGCCGCCGCCGACCTCGCGCTCCTGCCCAGCAGTTGGGAGTCCCGCTCGGTGATCGCGCAGGAGGCCCTCCACGCCCGCGTGCCGCTGGTCGCGACCGCCGTCGGCGGCATCCCCGAACTCGTCGGCGACGCCGCCGAACTCGTGCCCTACGGCGACGCGAAGGCCCTCTCCGACGCGGTCACCCGTCTGCTGCGCGACCCCGAACGCCGGGAACTGCTGCGGGAGAAGGGCGTCCGGCAGGCGGCCACCTGGCCCACCGAGGACGAGACCGTCGCCCAAGTGCTGAGTGTCTACGACGAGTTGACCCAGCCACTGCCGCTGACCTGACAGGCCGTCCTACGGCACCAGCCTGCGGGCCCGCAGCGCCAGGCTCAACGCCAGTACCGTCTGCGGGTCTTCGAGGTCGGTGCCGAGCAACTCCCCGATGCGGGCGAGGCGGTTGTAGAGGGTCTGTCGGTTGAGGTGCAGTTCGCGTGCCGTCTCCGCCTTGCGGCCCGCGTGCGCCAAGTACGTTTCCAGGGTGGGGAGAAGGGGCGGCTTGGAGCGGTTGTCGTGGTCGCGGAGCGGGCCGATCGCGCGCTCCACGAAGGCCGCCAGGTCCGGGTGGTCGCGCAGTCGCCACAGCAGCAGCTCGATGTCCAGGCGCCGGGCGTCGTACCAGGGGCGGTCGGACAGGCCCTGTGCCGCCGTCGCCGTCTCGGCCGCGTGCCGGAG
>NZ_JAWOAI010001146.1:0-1021 GCF_033194735.1 Streptomyces sp. W16 | reverse complement strand
GATGGCCTGCGGCACGCCCGTGGTGGCCAGCGCCTCGTCCGCGCTGCCCGAGGTCATCGGCTCCGCCGGCGCCACGGCCGCGGACAACGGGAGGGCCTTCGCGGACGCCGTGGACATGCTGCTCGAACGCCCCGAGGCGGAGCGGCGGGAGATCGCACGCGCGCGTGCGGAGTGCTTCGGGTGGAACACGGCGGTCGACGCGTTCCTCGCCGCGCACGACGCGGATGTTCCGGTACGGCGTTTCGTGCCCGGAGGCGTGGCATGAGAACGGTCCGTTTCGTCGCCCTCGGTGACTCGCTCACCGAGGGCGTGGGCGATCCCGTCGGCGAGGCATGGCGCGGCTGGGCCGCGCTGCTCGCCGACGGGCTGGCCGAACAGCCCGAGGACACTGTGGAGTTCACGAACCTGGCGGTCAGTGGGGCACAGTCACGGGACGTGCTCGAACGGCAGACCCCGGCCGGGCTCGCCCTGAACCCGGACGTCGTGTCCGTCGTCATAGGCGTCAACGACACCCTGCGCTGCACCTTCGACATCCAGGCCCTGGCCGCCCGGCTCGACGAGGTCTACGCGGCCTTCACAGCACAGGGCGCGGTCCTGCTGACGGCCTGTCTGCCCGACCCGGGCGCGATGCTCGGCCTCCCGGGCGCGCTCGCCCGCCCGCTCGCCCGGCGGCAGCGAGCCGTCAACACGGTGGTGCACGCGCTCTCCGAGCGGTACGGGGCCGTGCATCTGCACGCTGCGGAGGGCGAGTGGATCATGGACCGTGCGATCTGGAGCGCGGACCGGCTGCACCCCGGTGAGCGGGGTCATCGTCAACTGGCCCTGCGTTTCCATGCGTTGCTCACCGAGGAGGGCGTGGTCACGGGGGCCGCGCCGTCGCCCGAGCCCGAGTTCCCGGCACCCACCAAGTCGGCCAGCCTGCTGTGGCTGGCGACCGCGGGCACCGGGTGGGTGGCCCGGCGCTGCACCGACCTGCTGCCGCAGCTGCTCAGGCTGGCCGCCGACGAGATGCGTCACCGCG
>NZ_JAWOAI010001145.1:0-1026 GCF_033194735.1 Streptomyces sp. W16 | reverse complement strand
CGACCCGCTCGGCGCCGCCGCCGGACGGATGCTCGCCTGCCGGGGCGGAGCCCAGGACAGCGACCTCGTCCTCGGCGCCCTCAGGGAGGCCGTCATGGGCGAAGGACCCGACGCCCCCACCCTGTGGACCCTCGTCGACGGCGCCGGCCGCCTCGGCATCGTCTGCGCCGCACCCGTCCTGCGCCATGTGTACCGGGAAACCGCCTCGTCCCATCTGCGCGGCCGGGCCGCCCGGGCCCTGGCCGCCACCGACCCCTCCTTCCCCACCGGCTTCGCCGTCGAGTGCCTCTGGGACTGCGAGGAGACCACCCGCGAGATCGCCGCCCGGCACGCCGAGACCGGCGACGCCCGGGTCGTGGAACAGCTCCGCAGGCTCGCCGCCGACCCGGCCGAGGAAGCGGAGGTCCAGACAGCCGTACGGAGCCGGATCGGGCCCGACGCGCCCGCAGTGTGAACACGGGATGACCCGCGGGTCAGACGTGCATGGACGCCGTCTGACCTGCTCGGGTGTGCAGCGCAACGCTCATGGGACGTTCACCGTTCGCATAGATCCACGTTGACGCGGGCACGTCCAGCGCGGCGAGAACACGGGTATGCGTGTCGTCATCGTGACCGAATCCTTTCCCCCCGATGTGAACGGCGTGGCCCACTGCGCGCTCCAGACCGCCCGGCACCTCGTGGATCGCGGTCATCATCCGCTCGTCGTCGCGCCGGCCACCGCTGCCGGTAGCGGGCCCGACGCCCAGTCGCCGTGCCCAGTCATCCGCATCCCCTCCCTACCGCTCCCGGGCTACCCCCAGGTCCGCGTCGCCCTCCCCAGCCGACGCGTCGCCGCGGCCATCGCCGAACACCGCGCCGACATCGTGCACCTGGCCAGCCCCTTCATCCTCGTCGGCCGCGGCATGGCCGCCGCGGCCCGGCTCGGCATCCCCGCCGTGGCCGTCTACCAGACCGACCTGGCCGGATACGCCCGTACGTACGTCGGCGCGGGCGAAGCCACCGCCCGGCGGCGCATACGGTCCGTCC
>NZ_JAWOAI010001144.1:0-1027 GCF_033194735.1 Streptomyces sp. W16 | reverse complement strand
CGCCGTGTCCGCCCTCATGCGGGCCGGTGAACTCAGCCCGCACCCCGGCGACCGGTCCCGGCGCCTGGTCGAAGCCGCCTACCTCGCCACCTTCACCGGCCAACTCGACGACGTACCAAGGCTGTTGGCCGACGCAGGACAGGCCCCCGACACCCCGACCGGACTGGTCTTCGCCGCCACCGCCCACCTCCTCACCAACGAAGAGGGCGATGTCGACGCCGCCTACCGCCTGCTGGCCCGCGCCCTCGACGACGACACGGCCACCGCCACGAACGAGGACTGGGACCACCACGGCATCCTCTACGCGCTGCTGCTCGTCAGCCTCTACACCCTCCGCCCCGAGCCGTGGCACCTCCTCAAGACCGCGCTGACCCGCTGCGAACCGACCGCGGCGACAGCGATCAGACTCTGCTACGACGCGTACGTCGACCCCACGCACGCCCCCGACGCACTGCGCAAGGGCCTCGCGGAGGCCTTCGCGGCGCTGCCCGCCGACGCGGCACCCTGGGAACTGATCCCCCTGGCCTTCGCGGCGGTCGCGACGGACGCCCTGTCCGACCACCGGTACCTGGTCCTCCGCATGATCGAGCGCGAACGCGACGGCGGCGCGATCGCCATGGTCGTCCCCGCGCTGCTGCTGCTCTGCCACGACTCCTACGTCCACGGCCGCTGGGACGAGGCCGAGAACCTGGCCCAGCAGGGGCTGGACCTGGCGGCGGCACACGGCTACCACTTCTGGGAACGGCAGATCCGCGTCCTGCTGGCGTCGGGCGCAGCGCTGCGCGGCGACGCCGAGCTCGCCCGGGCCCGCAGCGAGGAGACCACGACCTGGGCGGCACCCCGTGGCATCGAGGTGACCGAGGCCTACGCCCGGGCGGCCCGCCGCCTCGCCGCCATGGGCCAGGGCGACTACGAGGAGGCGCATGTCCAGGCCGTCCGGATCGAGCCACCTGGCGCTCCTGCCTTCGGGGTCCCGGGCCGGTGGACGGTCCTGGACCTGGTCGAGACGGCCGTCCGCACCGGCCGC
>NZ_JAWOAI010001143.1:0-1028 GCF_033194735.1 Streptomyces sp. W16 | reverse complement strand
CACCCGCCCGCGACCCGAAGGAGGTCGCCGCCGCCGTGCGCGCCGCCGTCTCCGCCCGGCATGGCCTGCGACTGGCCGACGTGCTGCTCCTCCCACCCGGCACCGTGCCCCGCACGACCAGCGGCAAGATCTCCCGCACACTCACCCGCGCCCGCTACCTCGACGGCTCCTACGACCGCCCCGAGCGAGGCACGGAATGAGCCCGGTCCCGTCCGACTCCGCCGACCTGCGACGCCTGGTCGTCGAACGGATCGCCCACTGGTCCGGGGTACCCGGCGCCGACATCGCCGCCGACCGGCCGCTGGCGGAGCTCGGGATGTCCTCCCGCGACGCGGTCGCGATCGCCGCGGAACTCTCCCGCGCGCTCGGCCGCGAACTGCCCGCGACCCTGCTGTGGGAGACGTCGACCGTCGACGGTCTGGTCGCTCTGCTCGGCGGGAGCCTGGAGCCCGTTCCGGAGAGCGCGTGCGTCCCCCGGGAGATCGCCATCGACGACGACGAACCGGTCGCCGTGGTCGGCGTCGGCTGCCGCCTCCCCGGCGGTGTGCGCGGACCCGGTGACTACTGGCGGCTGCTCGTCGAGGGCACCGACGCCATCGGCCGGGTGCCCGAGGGACGGTGGCGGGACTTCGTCACCGAGGCCCCGCCGGACGCCAACCCGTGGGGCGGATACCTCGACGACGCGACCCTCACCGGGTTCGACTCCACCTTCTTCCGCATCTCCCCGCGCGAGGCCGACGCGATGGACCCGCAGCAGCGCATGCTGCTGGAGGTCGCCCAGGAGGCCCTCGACCACGCGGCCATCCCCGCCGCCTCCCTGGCAGGCACCGCCACCGGTGTCTTCGTCGGCATCTCGGCCCACGACTACGGCCACCTCACCGCCGCCGACCCGGCGACCGTCGACCCCTGGGCGACCACCGGGGCCGCCACCTCGGTCGCGGCGGGCAGGCTCAGTTACGTCTACGACCTGCGCGGCCCGAGCGTCGCCGTCGACACCGCCTGCTCGTCCTCCCTCGTCGCCGTCCACC
>NZ_JAWOAI010001142.1:0-1029 GCF_033194735.1 Streptomyces sp. W16 | reverse complement strand
TCGACCGCGACCCCCAGGCCTGCGCCCGCACCGACTCCGCGGCCCGTAGCTTCGGCGTGCACCTCCAGATCGTCAAGGGCGACGCCCCGCACATCCTGGAGAACCTCCCCGAACCCGACGTAGTACGGGTCGGCGGCGGGGGAGCGGCCGTCGTCTCCGCGGTCGCCGACCGGCGCCCGCAGCGCATCGTGGCGCACGCCGCCACCCGCGACGAGGCCGAACTTGTCGGCCGCGACCTGACGGAGCACGGTTACCACGTCGAGTGCGCCCTCCTCCAGTCCGTCGAACTCGACACCAGGGCCTGGACGGAGACGGAACGGAGCGTCGCGTTCCTGCTCAGCGGCCTCCTTCCGGAGCGCGTTTCCTGACCCCGCGAACCGTCCCCGTGATCCTGTTGTCGTACTGCGCGCGGTAGGCTGGCGGACCGTTGTACCGCACAGGGTGGACCGGCGCTTCGTTCGCCAATGTCCGGAAAACCCGCCCGTTTTGGGGTGTGTGTGGTACAGCGGAACCGGAGGACGCGCAACGTGGCGCAGTCCACAGCGGGCCGTCACGGATCAAGCTGCCGTGACGGCCGAACGGCCGCGACAATGCCATTGAATGGCTTTGTCGTCTAAATGGCTTTGTCGCTTTTTGGCGTCGGGTCGTTCGTGCCGCTGGAGAGGCACGCTCGTTCTCCACTGCGGGGCGGTCGGTGCGCCGTTCCCGGTGAGCGGGTCGAAGAAGCACTAACCGATGGGCGAGGGGTACGCATGACCGACACCGGCCAGGTCCCGGCCGAGGGGTTGCCGGAGAACGCAGGCATGGTGGAACAGCCGAGCGTTCCCGCACACGGCGCGTACACCTACCTCTCCGAGACCACCGCCGAGGACGAGGACCTGCTGCTTCTGCCGGGCGCCCAGGGCGCCTGGGGCAACGAGGTCCCGCCCCCCGTCCCCGAGCCGGTCGTCGAGACCGTCCAGGAGCCCACCGCGCACGAGCCGGGTCCGCACGAGACGGCGGGCCGCGACAGCGGCTCCGTCGACCTCG
>NZ_JAWOAI010001141.1:0-1029 GCF_033194735.1 Streptomyces sp. W16 | reverse complement strand
GCGCACCCGACGGGGCGCCGGACGGGGCGCCGCTGGGCCGCGCCGTGGCGTTGCCGGTGGGCGCGGAACAGGACTGCGTGGAGCCGGAGTTGCCGCTGCCGGAGGACGACGAGGAGTCGCTCGACCCGCAGGCCGCCAGGGCCAGGGGCGAGAGCGCCAGCAGGGCCACTGCGGGGATGAGACGCGCACGCTTCATGAGAAACAACTCCAAAAACGATGAGGAAGTCTTGTGACGGGAACTCAACCAACGCCGCTTAGGGCTTCCTTGTCGGCGCCCTGTCCCCACCCTGTGCACCGAGTAAAGGGAAGGTCAACAGAACGCTCTGACCTGCAAATTCACGAGTGGATCTCGCCTACTCGCTGGTACAGCTCCGTGACAGAAGCAGCCGCCGCGGCCACCTCCGCGCGCACCTCGGGCGGCGATACGACCTCCAACGCGTCGGCGAACTGCAGCAGTTGACGCGCCTCGCGGACGAAGCCGTAGGTCAGCCGGACCGTCACCCACTCGTTCTCCCCCTCGTCCTCGGGGAGTTCGGCCAGGGAGGAGGCGCTGAGGCGCAGGAACATGTCGAGGTGCGAGCGGCGGACCGGACGGTGACGTCGAGTCCGCCGGGGCGTTCCTCGACCTGGCGGCGCAACTCCTCCCAGGCGTCGGCTAGTTCGACGCCCGGGCGGCGCTTCACCGGGTCGGGCAGGAGGGTGGCCGAGTGCACCCGGTCGGCGCGGAAAAGGCGGGGTCTTGCCCGGCGGTCGGCGACCAGGTACCAGACGCCCGCCTTGGAGACCAGGCCGTAGGGGTCGACGGTGTAGGTGCTCGGTTCCTTCGCGCCGCTGTGCCGGTAGCGCAGCCGCAGCCGCCGGTCGGTGAAGACCGCGTCCTGCAACACGTCCAGATCCACGGCGGGTTGGGGCCCGCCCTTCCAGCGGGTGGCGTCGACGAGGATGCGCCGGGAGGTCACCTCGGCGGCCGGGCGGTACGGCGCCGGCAGCGCGGCCATCACCTTGCGCAGCGCCGAGCCGAGGGCCGCG
>NZ_JAWOAI010001140.1:0-1036 GCF_033194735.1 Streptomyces sp. W16 | reverse complement strand
CCGCCGAGGGTGACGCCCCGGGCCCGCCCGGGCACCAGCGCGCCGCCTCCGCCCGGGACGGCCCGGACGGTCCGCACGGACTCCGGGTCGAACAGGGTCGCCCTCAACTGCTCCTGGGTACGGGCGTTCTTGACGAAGTCGGCGCCGGCTGCGGCAGGCCCGTACAGGGTGACCAGGCCCAGCCGGGTGGCGAACGCCTGGTGCAGCACGGTGGGGTCGCTGAAGCCGACGAACACCTTCGGTCCTGCGGCGCGCATCGCGTCCCAGTCCAGCAGGTCGACGATGCGCTGCACGCCGTAGCCGCCGCGGGCGCACAGGACGGCGGCCACGGACGGATCGCACCAGGCGTTCTGCAGATCGGCCGCGCGGTCCGCGTCCGTACCGGCCAGATAGCCCAACTCGCCGTGCCGGTCTCGGACATGGGGTGCCACCACCGGGTCGAGGCCCCAGCCCCGCAGGATGTCCAGGCCCGCCTCAAGTCGTTCCTCGGACACCGGCCCGCTGGGCGCGACGACGGCCACGCGGGCGCCGGGGGCGAGTCGGTACGGCCGTACGAGCGCGGTCACTTGGTGAGCTCCAGGGTGGGGATGCCGGGCGGTTCGATGCCGAAGACCTGTGCGTACAGGGAGAGTTCGGACTCCAGGGCGCGGATCATGGTGTCGGCGCGCCGGAATCCGTGGCCCTCGCCCTCGAACGCGAGGTAGGCGTGCGGCACTTGGCGTCCCCGCATCCGTTCCAGCAGGCGTTCGCACTGGACGGGCGGGCAGATCACGTCGGACAGGCCCTGCATCAGCAGGAAGGGCGCGGTGATGCGGTCGGCGTGCTCGACGGGTGAGCGCTCGGTGTACCGGGCGGGCACTTCGGCGAGGGGTCCGACCAGGGTCTCCAGGTACCGCGACTCGAAGTCGTGGGTCTCCCCCGAGGCCCAGTTGGCGAGGTCGAGGACCGGATAGATGATGGTGCCGCAGGCGTAGACGTCGGTCGTCACCAGGGACGCGGCGCTGGTCCAGCCGCCCGCGCTGCCGCCCCGGACGGC
>NZ_JAWOAI010001139.1:0-1054 GCF_033194735.1 Streptomyces sp. W16 | reverse complement strand
GGCGCACCCCCGCCGGGACGGGACCCGAGGACCGGCGTACCTCCGCCGGGACCGGATCCGAGGACCGGCGCACCCCCGCCGGGACGGGATCCGCCGGGCGACGCACTTCCGCCGGTACGGAAACCGGCAGAAGCCGCGTCCCCGGTACGAAGACCTGCGGACGGCGTCTCGTCCGTGCGGGAACCGGCGGACGGCACGTCTCCGGCACGGGAATCCCCGTACGGCATCTCCCCTGCTCGGGTACCCGCGGACGGCACGTCTCCGGCGCGGGAGCCGGCGGAAGCCGCATCTCCGGCACGAAAACCCGCGGACGGGATCTCCCCGGTGTGGGAACCCTCGTACGGCATCTCCCCTGCTCGGGTACCCGCGGATGGCGCGGCCCCCGCCTGGGACCCCGGGGACTGCATCTCCCCAGCACGAAGACCAGCGGACGACACCTCCCCCGCGCGGGAACCCTCGTACGGCATCTCCCCGGCGCGGGAGCCCACGGACGGCGAGTCCCCCGCCTGGGAGCCCGGGGACCACACCTCCCCGGCACCAAGACCAGCGGACGACACCTCCCCAGTGCCGGAACCCACGGATGGCGCACCCTCCGCGCGGGAGCCCGGAGACCGCACCTCCCCAGCACGAGGACCAGCCGACGGCACCTCCCTGGCGCCGGGACCCACGGACGGCATGTCCCCCGCACGGGATCCCGGAGACCTCACCTCCCCGGAGCGAGGACCCGCGGATAGCGCGCCACCTTTGCGGGACCCCAGGGCCCGCATCTCCCCGAGGCGGGAACCCACGGACGGCAGGCCCCTTGCGCGCGGGCCTGCGGACGGCACGTCTCCTGCACGCGGGCCCACGGGCGGCACGTCCCCCGCACGAGAACCGGCGGAAGGCCCGGCCTCGCGGGACGGCGCGGCCTCGTAGGAGAGGGCGGCCTCGCGGGACGGCTCGGCCTCCTGGGACGGCGTCGTCGTGGCCATGGTGGGGCCCGACTGCGGATGTGTCGCCGGGGTGTTGCGCGGACGGGTGCGGGTGCGCATCGGCATGCCGCCGGCCGTCGCTC
>NZ_JAWOAI010001138.1:0-1060 GCF_033194735.1 Streptomyces sp. W16 | reverse complement strand
AGTGCAGGCTGACGAACGCAGCGCGGCGGGTGCCGAGCGCGTGGCCCGCGGCCATGGCGACGGCCGTGGACTCCTGGAGGCCGAGGACGTAGGTGAAGTCGTCGGGCCAGTCGCGGAACATGCGCAGTTCGGTGGAGCCCGGGTTGCCGAAGACGGTGGTCATCCCGGTGTCGCGGAGGAGCTGGATGACGGCGTCCAGGACGGTTTCCTTCACCAGGACTGTTCCCTTCATACGATTCCCCTTCGTGCGGCCCGTTCCTCTTCAAGCGCCCGTTCCTCGCGGTCTCCCTCTCGGCTGCTTCCCCTGCCGGTGAGTCGTCTCTCGGCCGCCAGCAGGCCGGTGTTGAGCAGACAACCGAGGGCGCCGAGCAGGACCAGGACCGCCCATACGGTCAGCAGGTCGGAGCGCGACTGGGCGTCGGTGAGCGTGAAGCCGATGCCGTTCGCGGTGCCCGGCAGCAGTTCGGAGAAGACCATGAGGATGAGGCAGAGCGAGAGGCTGAGCCGCAGACCCGTGAAGATGCGGGGCAGCGCGGAGGGCAGCAGCAGGAACCACAGGCGTTCGGTCGTGGTCAGCCGCAGCACGGCGGCGACGTCGAGCCGCAGCGGGTCGGTGTCGCGGGCGCCCTCCGCGGTGTTGATCAGCACCGGCCACACCGCGCTGAACACGATCGACGCGAGTTGCATGGGCGTACCGAAGTCGAAGACGACCACGAAGACCGGTACGAGCGCGGGCGGCGGCACGGCGCGTGCGAACTGGAACACCGGGTCGCACAGGGCGTAGACCGGGCGCGAGCGGCCGACCGCGATCCCGAGGCCGATCCCGGCGACGGCGGCGAGCGCGAACCCCGCGGCCATCCGCCCCAGGCTGGGCAGGATGGTGTCGACGGCGGCGGGGGTGAGGAACACGTGCCCGACCGGCCCCGAGAACCACAGGTCGTAGGCGTGGCGGGCGATGCGGGCGGGTGGCGGGAAGTAGACGCTGCTGTGTGCGGCGGCCGGCAACTGCCAGACGGCCAGGGCGAGTACGAGGACCAGCGGTCGCAGGAGGGCGCCGCGG
>NZ_JAWOAI010001137.1:0-1063 GCF_033194735.1 Streptomyces sp. W16 | reverse complement strand
CGGAGTTGGGGCTCGCGCTGGTGGAGGGCCGGGGGCGGCTTCCGCGCGGCGAGCCGCCGGGGGCGTGTCGGCGAGGGCGATTCGGCTACGGCTGGGTTCGCCCTGGTGGAGGGCCAGGGGCGCCTTCGGCGAGGGAAGCCTCGGGCGCGTATCGGGGAAGGCGCTTCGGCCACCGCTGGGCTCGCACGGATGAAAGGCCTGGGGCGGCTTCAGCGCGGCGAGCCGCTGGGCGCATGTCGGGGAGGGCGCTTCCGCCGCGACTGGGCTCGCACAGGTGGAAGGTCAGGGGCGGCTTCCGCGAGGGAAGCCTCGGGGGCGTGTCGGGGACGGCGCTTCGGCCACAACTGGGCTCGCACTGATGGAGAGCCAGGCGCGACCTCAGCGGGGCGAGCCGCCGGGCGCATGTCGGCGAGAGCGCTTCCGCTGCGGCTGGGCTCGCACAGGTGGAAGGTCAGGGGCGGCTTCCGCGAGGGAAGCCTCCGGGGGGGGCTTGTCGGCGGGGGCCTCTGTTGTGGTCAGTCCTGCATCAAGGTCGGTGCCGACAGGCTTGGGGCGGAGTTGTAGGACGAGGTCGAGTCCGAGTCCTGACGGTCCTTCTCGTGCACGTAGGCCGCGAAGCTGATGCCCAGGAGGGCGATCACGGCTAGGCCGAGGATGATGCCGACGATGCCCGTGATCAGACCCGCCTGGGCCTGACCTCGGTTGGTGGCCTCGCCCCGGTCGGCCCGTTTCTTGCCCTTGACACCGAGGACGACGGCGATGACACCCAGGACCACGGAGACGATGCCGTAGATGCAGAAGAGGCAGCAGGACAGGATGCCCAGCACCAGAGCCACGGTGCCCATGTTGTTCTGCGGAGCCATCGGCATACCGGGCCAGCCGTAGCCCTGCGGGTAACCGGGGTAGCCGTAACCGCCGGGCACTCCCGGGGCGCCCGGCATGCCGGGTCCGGCGGGGGCGTTGGGCGGGCCGTATCCCGGGGCGCCGTAGCTGGGGAGGCCGGGGGGTGTGCCGGGTCCGCCGGGGGGTGTATTGGGCTGGCCGTAGCCGGGCGCCCCGGACG
>NZ_JAWOAI010001136.1:0-1072 GCF_033194735.1 Streptomyces sp. W16 | reverse complement strand
CACGGCCCGGTGCGCACCGAGGCCGAGGAAGTGGCCCGCGCGCTGCTGGGCGCCGCCTTCGACAGCGCCTACCGCGAGGGCCTCGCATTCACCTCGGACGACGCGGTGCGCCACGCGCTGGGCGAGCGGGAGTCACCCGCCCGGCAGTCGGCCGACAGCCCGCTCACCCGCCGTGAGACGGAGGTCGCCGAACTGGTCGCGGAGGGACTGACCAACCAGCAGATCGCCGACCGGCTGGTGGTCGCGCTGCGGACGGCGGAAGGCCATGTGGAGCGCATCCTCAGCAAGTTGGGCTTCACCTCCCGCAGCCAGGTCGCCGTCTGGGCCGAGGCACGCCGGGCCGTACGCCCCTGACGACGTACGGCCGTGAACCGAGCGAGAGAAAGGCAGCCCGATGGAACACGGAGAACCCACGACACCCACCCCCACCCCACCCGTTCCGCCCATCAAGCATCACGCCGGAATCCACTCGTCCGACGAGGAGTTCCTCGCGGTGGTGGTGCCCTTCCTCCGGGAGGCCATCGGCGCCGAGGACGAACCGGACCCGGTGGCCATCACCACCACACGCAAACTGGACCTGCTGCGGGACGCGCTCGGCCCCGACGCCCGACACGTGGACTTCCGCGACTCCGCACGCTGGTACCGCGGCAGTCCCGCGAACAGCATGGCCACCGCCCTCGACTACTACGTCACGCACGCGAGCCCCGAAGGCCGCCTCCACATGACGGGCGAGCCGGTCTGGGAGGGCCGTTCGCCGCGCCAGATCCCCGAGTGGAAGCGCTACGAGGCCCTGGCCACCGAGCTGTTCACCGGCGCACCGCCCGACCTGATGTGCCTCTACGACACCCGTACCGCACCGCCCGATGTCGTCGACGCCGCCCGGCACACCCATCCGACGGAACTGGACCGGCACGGCATCCGCCCCAGCCCGCTGTTCACGGAGCCCGCCGTGTACGCGACCCTCGACCTCGGCCCGCTGCCCGCCCCGCCCAGGGACGCGGTCGGGCTCGGCCTCGACGGGGACCTGACCGCCGGTCACCGGTTCGCGGCGGACCAGGCGCGGGCCCGTGGC
>NZ_JAWOAI010001135.1:0-1080 GCF_033194735.1 Streptomyces sp. W16 | reverse complement strand
GGGCGGGACGGCCGCCGGGGGTCTGCCGCGTTCGTCGACCGCGCCGTCCCCGCCGCTCACGGACGTCACCGCCGCCGGTCGTCACGCGAGCGGAAGAAGTCGCCGAGTTCCAGGTCCCCTTCGAGGAACCGGCCGACGACGAACCCGATGGCGCCCAGGGCGGCCACCAGCAGGAACGCGCCGAACCCGCCGAAATATCCGGCGAAGCCCAGCGCCATTCCGGCGATCATGCCGACCACGGCCCTGCTCATCCTGCGCTCCTCAGCTCGTACGTCGGCCCGCTGCTCGTGGCTTCATCCGTCGGCCCGGTCACTGGAGCCGGGGCTCCGGTTCCTCGTCCTCCTCGTCGGGCAGCTTCACATCGCTCACCGCGATGTTGACCTCGACGACTTCGAGTCCGGTCATCCGCTCCACGGCCGCGATGACGTTCTCCCGTACGGCCCGGGCCACATCGGCGATCGACACCCCGTAGTCGACGACGATCTCCAGATCGAGGGCGGTCTGCACCTCGCCGACCTCGGCCTTCACACCCCGGGACACCGATTTCGAACCGCCGGGCACCCGGTCGCGCACGGCCCCGAAGGTGCGGGACAGCCCGCTGCCCATGGCATGCACGCCCAGGACGTCCCGGGCGGCCAGCCCGGCGATCTTCTCCACGACCCCGTCGGCGATGGTGGTACGCCCTCGGGAGGCCGGGTCGCCCCCGCCGCGTTTGGTGGGGGTCTTGCGGGTCAGCAGTGGCTCCCTCTCACCGTCGGGGTCCTGCGTCCGGTTCCGCTCCGTCATGTCGGTCATCGCCGTACGTCCCTTTCGGTCGTCGTCCTTCGACCACGGTAAGTGCGGTTGCATTCTCCCGCGCCGGGGATGCGGCAGGCTGGAGGAATGACGGCGGACTCATGGACGCGAGTGGTACGGCAGCAGTTGGGGCTCGGCAGGCTGCTGCCCCTGGGCGACCGGCGTGACGGCGCGTGGATCGCGGAGCGGGCGGCCGAGGCCGTACTGCGGAGCGTGGCGCGGCACGTACGGGGCGTACGGCTGGGCGCGCTGCGCATCGCGCTCGCCGATCCGGAGGACGCGAAC
>NZ_JAWOAI010001134.1:0-1095 GCF_033194735.1 Streptomyces sp. W16 | reverse complement strand
CTTCGACGAGGCGCAGCTCGCCGACGAGTTCGGGCACGCGCACCGGGTTCTGCAGCAGTTCCGGGCCGCCGCGCAGCACGCGGAGCGGTCCCTGCAGTTGCGGGCGCCCGCGTTCGCCCGCAGTCGGCTGTTCTGCCGGGTCGTTCTCGCCTCCGCGCGGCTCGGGCTCGGTGAGCTCGATCAGGCCTGTGCGTTGGGGGCGGAGGCGGCGGGGCAGGCTGCGGAGATGCGGTCGGTGCGGGCCGTTGAGTATGTGCGGGACTTCGAGCGTCGGCTTGAGCCGTACAAGGATGCTGCGCCGGTGCGGGGGTATCGCGACAAGGTCGCCGCGTTCGGGTGACGCCATCGCCGTAGTGGTTGCGGTTTGTGGGACTGCGCGGCGCCGTCGTGGCTGGTCGCGCAGTTCCCCGCGCCCCTTCAGGGCGCTTCAGGCGGCCTGTGTTGTTGGCAGTGGGTCTGCCCTGTGCATCGAGCCCGTCGCGTCCAGGTCGGCCACGATCGCCGACGCCGCCCGGTGTGCCGAGTGCAACGCCCCCTGCACCGTGCTCGTGTCCCGGTGGTCGCCGCACACGTACAGGCCGGCCAACAGGCGGACAGGGCGCCGTAGATCGTGCGGTGGTCGCATGACGGGGACCGCCGTGGCGGTGTGGTGGACGGCGAGGGCCTCCCAGCGGGTGGTCGGGGTGCCGTAGAGGCGGGACAGGTGGGTGCGTACGGCGGTCTCGACGTCCGGCGGGGGCGGGCCCAGGACCGTCGAGGAGACGAGGGCGCGGCCGGCGGGCGCGCGGCTCGGGTCGACCTCGCTGACGATCGCGGTGTGGGCGACCGGGCCGCCGCGGTCGGAGTCCAGGAGGAGGGCGGCTCCGGTCGTGGGCGGGTCGTCGGTCGTGTGGTGCACCACGGTCACCTGGTGGAAGTCCGGTACGCGCAGGCCGGGCAGGAGTTCGGCCGCCGCGCGCGCGTCCGTCGCGACGAGGACGGCCCGGCAGTGGATCTCGCCGTGCTCCGCGGTGGTCACCGAGGTCGTCGACACGGCCGTCACGCGAACCCCGGTGTGCACGGTGCCCGGCGGCAGCGCCGCGGCCAGCACCTCGG
>NZ_JAWOAI010001133.1:0-1096 GCF_033194735.1 Streptomyces sp. W16 | reverse complement strand
CACGGGGTGCTCACCGGGGACCTCGGGGCCGACCGCGCGGCCCTGGACGCGTGGGCGGCGAAGCGGACCGGCGGGCTGATCGAGCGGATGCCGTTGCCGCTGACGGACGCCACCGACCTGGTGCTGGCGAGCGCGCTGGCCCTGCGCACCGAGTGGCTGCGGCCGTTCGTCGAGGTGCCGGTGGAAAGCGAG
The DNA here is from genome assembly GCF_033194735.1 of Streptomyces sp. W16. NCBI lineage: Bacteria > Bacillati > Actinomycetota > Actinomycetes > Kitasatosporales > Streptomycetaceae > Streptomyces > Streptomyces sp. W16. The sequence goes on along the minus strand of NZ_JAWOAI010001133.1, from coordinate 904 downwards.
TACTGGCGCGACCGGGACTTGCTCGGTCTGTGGCGGGAGACCGCCCTCCTGGACCGGATCGGTGTGGCCGACACACCGGACGGTCATGTCACCGAGCTGAAGGTGCTGGGCAACACGGCGATCGACGTCCACCTCCTGCTCGGGGAGGACCGGATGACACCCGCGCAGGTGTTGGGCGCGGGCCTGGGAATCCTGGACCGCCGTCATCCCGTAGTACCCGGAGACCGGCTCCCGTACGGCGACCCGGGACCGGGCCTGCGCGTGGAGCGAACCCGCAGCACGAGCCCGCAGCCGCCCACCCTCGACGTGACGACCGTGGCGTACGACATGAGCGCGCGGCACGATCTGCTGCGCCTGCACCGCCTGTTCGGCCTCACGACGGCACGGGACTCCGCGCACGGCCACTTCTCCGGTGTCAGCCCCTTCCCGCTGGCCATCGGGTCGGCCGAGCAGGCCACCACGGCGAGGTTCGGCGCGCTCGGCTTCCGCGCGGCGGCGGTGACGGCCGTCGGCGCCGTCGCCGCCGGCCTGCCCGACCTCCGTTACGTGACCACCACCGTCACCGCCCGCTTCGACCGCCCCTTCGCCTTCCTCGCCCTGCACCGCCACTCACGGCTGGTACTGGCGGCGGGGTGGGTCACGGAACCGGAGCCGTTCCCCGAGGACCAGGGCTGATCATCCGGGGCCGGGGCGCCGACGATAGCCTTCCCGTGCGCGATCTTGCGCTACGGCACTGACGGGGGCGGAATTGGGAGCGGTCCAGGGGACGGCGGTTCAGGGCACGGCGGTCGGGGGAACCGTCGACGCGGTGAACCGGCTGACGGCGCGCTGGGCGGACACGGCGACCGGCGGCACGGTGTTCTCGGCGGCCGGGGTGTGGCCGCTGCTGGCGTTCCTCGCCGAC
>NZ_JAWOAI010001132.1:0-1101 GCF_033194735.1 Streptomyces sp. W16 | reverse complement strand
GCGGGCGGTCTGGCCGGTGCCGTCGCGGTCGAGCACGGCGGCCGGGCCCTGCCCCTGCTGTTCGCCGCGCTGCTGCTGGTGGCGGCCTCCGCCACCGCGTTCGTACTGACCCGCTCCGACGCCTCGTGGACGAAGCCGCTGTGAGCGGAAACCGGCGCACACTTCACTCGGCCCTCCTCGAACTCGCCCTGACCGCAGTCATGTTGTTCGTCGTGGCCACCACGGTCCGCTGGCTGCTGGGCACCCTCGACCCGGCGGCGGGCGGCTGGTGGAACACTCCCGAGGGCCGGCTGCTGGCCGTGGCCCCGCTCTCCGGCTACACGGTCACCGCCGTCATGCTCTCCCCCTGGGGCAGGGTGACCGGCGGCCACATCAACCCGGCGATCACCCTCGCGATGTGGCGCTACGGCCGCACGCCCGGCCGCGATGTCGCGCCGTTCATCGCCGGACAGCTGATCGGTTCGCTGCTCGGCGTCGCGGCCGGACGACTGGTCTGGGGCCCGGTGTTCGCCTCCCCCGCCGTGGACTTCGCCGTCATCAGGCCTGCTCCCGGCTGGAGTTGGGCCGCCGTCGCCGTGATCGAGGCCGCCACGATGTTCGTCATCGTCGCCGTCGCCGGGATCGGCGTCTCCAGCCGCCGACTCGGCCCGTTCACCCCCTGGGCGGTCGGCACGATGATCGCCGCCCAGATCATCGCCTTCGGCACCCTGTCCGGCGGAATCGCCAACCCCGCGCGGGAGTTCGGGCCGGCGCTGCTCTCCGGCGACCTTTCGCTGCTGCCGGTCTATCTCCTCGCCCCGCCGCTCGGGGCGCTCGCGGCGACCGTCGTGATCAACGGTGTCGTCGCCCACCGTCGCGCCCTCGCCCGGACCCCGGCCGACCGCGAACGGGCCGCGGCCCCACAGCCGTAGCGGAAGCCCTTCCGCGAGCCGGAAGCGCCACTGCCGTGCCACGACCCCCGTCCCGAAGACGTGGCCACCACCACGGACGGGAGCAGCGACGATGCCGCACCCCGCAACCCGCCCGCATTACAGCCTGTCGACGACGGGAGCGGTCAACGCTCGTGCACGGCGGCGCAGTTGGGACGGCCCTGCCGGTCAA
>NZ_JAWOAI010001131.1:0-1102 GCF_033194735.1 Streptomyces sp. W16 | reverse complement strand
CACCTCGCTCGCCGCCGTCGCGCCCTCCACCACCAGCTCGGCCAGCAGCCCGTCCAGCACCTCCGCGAACGACGGCACCCCGGCCCGGAACGCCAGGTCCACCACCCGGGGACCGGCCGGGATCGGCATCCCGGCGTCGCACACCAGCACCCCGTCCCCGTGCCCCAACTCGGCCAGCGCGCCGGAGAGATGACGGTTGAGGATCCCTGCCTTCTTCACAGCGCGGCAACCTCGTCCGCGGTCGGGAAGGACTCCTGGGCGCCCTTCCTGGTGACCGCCGCCGCCCCGACCCGCGCCGCGTACGCCGCCGCGTCCGCCAGCGCCGCACCCGTGCCCAGCTTCCAGGCCAGCGCCGCGGTGAACGCGTCGCCCGCACCCGTCGTGTCCACGGCGTCCACCTTCACGGACGGCACCCGGGTGACCCCGTCCTTGGAGGCCACCAACGCGCCCTCCGCGCCCAGCGTCACGACCACCGAACGCGGCCCCTTCGCCAGCAGGATCCGCGCCCAGTCCTCGGGCCGCTCGCTCACACAGGCGTCCCCGAGGATCACCTTCGCCTCGTGCTCGTTGACGATCAACGGGTCGCAGGCCGCCAGGACTTGGGACGGCAGTGGCCGCGGCGGCGACGGATTCAGCACGAAGCGACTGCCGTCCGCCAGATTCCGTACGACCTCCGCGACCGTCTCCAGCGGGATCTCCAGCTGCACGGAGACCACCCGGGCGGCCTGGAAGAGACACGCCGCGGCCTGGATGTCGACGGGGAACAGCTTCCCGTTGGCCCCCGGCGACACCACGATGCTGTTGTCGCCGGACGGGTCCACCGTGATCAGCGCGACCCCGGTCGGTGCCCCGCCGACCAGCACGCCCACCGTGTCGACCCCGGCGGCCCGCTGCGAGTCGAGCAGCAGCCTGCCGTACGCGTCGTCGCCGACCCGGGCCAGCGGGACCGTACGGGCGCCGAGCCGGGCGGCGGCTACTTCGCGATCGACAAGGCCGCGGGGACACCGTGCCCGAACCTCCGAGGTGATCACCGCTGCGGCATCCACGCGAAGCTCCGGCAGACGGGCTTCACCGGCTGCACGGTCTACGACTGCTTCGGCGC
>NZ_JAWOAI010001130.1:0-1106 GCF_033194735.1 Streptomyces sp. W16 | reverse complement strand
AGGCGGGCATCGCGGCCGGTGTGGTCGCGGTGGGTGTGGTGGCGGTGGTGGCGTTCGCGCTGGCCAACCACGACAGTCCCGCGAAGGAACCCGAGGCCAAGCCGGCCCCCTCCGCCTCCCCCGTCGTCAAGCCCGAGTCGCCGACACCGACGCCTCCGAAGAAGCAACCCGCCCCGGAACCAGCGGTGTTGGCCCCCGAACCGACGCCCACCCCGAGCCCGACCCCGTCGCCCACGCGCAAACCCACGCCGACACCGACGCCGACCCCGAAGGCCACCCCGACCCCGACACCCACCCCCCGGCCCACGCCCACCCTGACACCGACGCCGACGCCCCCGCCGGCACCGACCGTCTTCCAGGTGAGCGAGCTCTCGTACAACGTCGACGGCGACGGCACCGCACCGGAGATCCGGCTCGGCGACAGCAGTTGGGTGTGGCAGCGCTACGGCGTCGCGATCGGCGGCACCCGGTACACCCACGGGGTCACCGTGCACGGCCGCTCCTCGGTCACCATCGACCTCAACCGCCAGTGCGTCTCCTACGACGCGAGGGTCGGCGTCGACGACATGATGCTCGGGCTCGGCAGGGTCTACTTCTCGGTGTACGCCGACGGGGTCCGGCTGTGGAGTTCCGGGGAGATCGACGGCGGGGATGCGGCGGTGCCCGTCCATGTGAACCTCGCCGGGCGCAAGGCCGTACGGCTGGTGGTCGAGCCGCGCGGTTCCTTCGACGATCTGGCGCTCGCCGACTGGGCGGAGTCGAAGTTCACCTGCCAGTAGCGCCCGGTGCCGGGGAGGGCAGCTCGGCGAGTGCCTCGTCCAGGGTGAGGGTCTCGCCGCGGGCGCGCTCGGCGGCGTAGCGCTCGGCGCCCAGTGCGGCGCGGGCGGTCTCCTGGATGCGCTCGGTCCTGCCGCGTTCCGGCATGGGGCGCGGATGACCGCCGCGCAACCGGTCGGCCGCCGCGAACAGCCTTACGGCGCACGGGAGTTGGCCGAGTTCGGCGAGCAGCGTCGCCGCCATGTCGACCAGTGACGCGGTGACCGCCTCGGCGCAGCGCAGTTCCACCGCCTGGCGCAGGGCGGCGGCCATCGCGAACAACCCGCGCT
>NZ_JAWOAI010001129.1:0-1118 GCF_033194735.1 Streptomyces sp. W16 | reverse complement strand
TCGCGACTACCGGAACCACCGAGGCCCCCAGTGCCGCCACCACCAGTCCGACGCCCAGCGACCACCACTCGGCCCGCAACCGGCCCCGGATCCGCCGCAGTTCATCGACGGCCCGCTCCCACGAGGGCGGCCCGGCGCCCACCACCCCGCCGCCCGCGAACAACAACTGCGCCCGCCGCGCCCCGGACTGCCGCCCACCCATCAGCCAGAACAGGGCCCCGACACACACCGCGGCCACCCCGACCGACAGCTCACCCGTTCCCACATCCATCACAACTCCCGCTCGCCGTAGTCCGCCCCGCACACACCCGCATCACCACGCCCTAACCCCCTTCAGCCCCACCCCGAATCAACTCCCGCAACCGCTCCCACCCCCGCTCGTACGCGAACGCCTCCGCGCCCCACCGCAGCGCCGGTACCGTCCGCACCAGCCCCGACGGGTCTCGTTCCAGGACATGGACCTCCGCGATCCGTCGCCGCCCGGCCCTGTCCCGTACGAGGTGCAGGACCACCGACAGCGCCGCCGCCAACTGGCTGTGCAGCGCGGCCCGGTCGAGGCCCGCGGCCGTGCCCAGGGCCTCCAGGCGGGCGGGCACATCGGCCGCCGCGTTCGCGTGCACGGTCCCGCAGCCGCCCTCGTGGCCCGTGTTGAGCGCCGCGAGGAGGTGGACACACTCAGGACCTCGCACCTCGCCGACGACGAGCCGGTCCGGCCGCATCCGGAGGGCCTGGCGGACCAGGTCCTGGAGCGTGACGAGGCCGGCGCCCTCCTGGTTGGCGGGTCTGCTCTCCAGCCGTACGACGTGCGGATGGTCCGGCTTCAGCTCCGCCGAGTCCTCGGCGAGCACGATCCGCTCACCCGGCCCGACCAGCCCGAGCAGCGCGCTCAGGAGTGTCGTCTTGCCGCTCCCGGTACCGCCGCTGATGAGGAACGACAGCCGTGCCTCGATCACGGCCCGCAGGATCCGGTCGCCGCCCGGCGGCACCGTGCCCGCCGCGACCAGTTCGCCGAGCGTGAACGCGCGCGGTCGTACGACACGGAGCGAGAGGCAGGTGCAGCCGACGGCGACCGGGGGCAGTACGGCGTGCAGTCGTGTCCCGTCGGGCAGCCGGGCGTC
>NZ_JAWOAI010001128.1:0-1124 GCF_033194735.1 Streptomyces sp. W16 | reverse complement strand
GGAACCCGGCACCGCGGTGCGTGGCGAACGCCGACAGCCGCAGCTCCGTGAGGTGCGGCCGGTCGGGGTGCGCCTCGACGCGCCCGGGGGCCGCCGGTGAAGGCCGGGGCAGGACGGCTTCCGGCGGCTGCGCCTGCGGCGGCACACGTGACTCGCATGGCTGGGAGGACGGCGGGGAGGACTGGGGCGACACTGACATATCCGGACCGTAGGCCTCCGCCGTCAGGTGAACCGTTCCGCCCGGGGGACCTTCCTACGATCGAGCGATGGGCCTCATGACTCGCCTCACGCTCCCGGAACCCCCGCGCCCTCCATCAGCCCCCGCACTTCCGTCCCCGGCGGTGTGAGCAGGAACACGTTCCGGTCGACGCGGGTCATTCCGCTCGCCAGGCCGAAGACGACGCCCGTGCTGAAGTCGAGCACCCGCTTGGCGACCTCGGTCTCCGCGCCGGTCAGGTCGAGGAGCACCGGTATGCCCGCCATCAGGGTCTCCGCGACCTCGCGGGCGTCCCCGAACACGTTCACGCGGAGGACGACGAAGCGGCGGCGCGGCTCGGTCTCGGCCTCGGGTACGGCGCGGTGGCCCACGGCCGAGGGCCAGGCGTCCCGGCCTCGCAGCGGCACTACCTGGGCGAGCCCCTCCCACTGTTCGTCGGTGACATCGTGGCTGTTCACCGGCATGCTCCGTCCTGGGTCGCGCTGGCAGTCTGCATCCGGCAATTGTTGCGCACTGTCACCCGTTCGGCCCAACAGCGACACACTCCGCGACAAGATCGGGCCGCATCTCACAGTGGCCCCGAGCCGGTTGTGCAGCGGGCGTAACCCCTCATGATCGAGCCGCGTGACATCGACGTAATGGGCAATTCGTACGGTCTACGGCATGACGACGAGCCCCCAGACACAGCAGGTACGGACGGTCTGCTCGTACTGCGGTGTGGGCTGCGGCATGCTGCTCGACGTCGGGGCGGGTCCCGACGGCAGGCGTACGGTCCTCAAGGCGTCCGGCGACAAGGCGCACCCGGCGAACGCGGGACGGCTGTGCACCAAGGGCGCGACCACGGCCGAGATGCTCGCCGCACCCGGCCGGCTGACGAGCGCGCTGGTCCGGGACGAGCGGGGCGCGG
>NZ_JAWOAI010001127.1:0-1126 GCF_033194735.1 Streptomyces sp. W16 | reverse complement strand
TCGTACTGGCTGCTCGCCTACGCCCTCCTCGGCGACGGTCTGCTCCGCGCCGCGGACGGCGGCGGCCCCGACAGCTTGCCGACCGGCATCGCCGGCGGACCCTGGCCCACGGCCACCGCACCCGTCCTGGCCCTCACCCTGGCCTGTGCGCCCGCGGCCTGGTGCGCCCACCATTTCGCCGTACGCGCCCGGCGCAAGCTCGCCACCAGCCGCGGCCTGGAAGACTTCGCCGACTCCGTACAACCGCTGCTGCTCGGCACGTTCGCCCTCTTCCTGTGTGCCCTCTCTGCCCTCCTCGCTCTCTGCGGCGCGGCCCTGGGCGAGCCCGCCGCGTATGCCCAGACCGTCACCCTGGGCGCGCTCCTGCTGCTCGCCCGCCTCCTCTTCGTGCACGGCTTCACCCGCGCCCCGGCCCTTGCCCTGGGCGCGGCAGCCGCGACGGAGGTCACGGCCCTGGCCCTGGACCTCATCGGCCGGCTCCCCGGCTGCGGCTTCCTGGCCACCCCCGTCGAGACCCTCATGGACTCCTGGAGCCCGGGCAGCATCCCCGCCCTGGCCTGCGGAGCAGCCGCCCTGACCCTCCTGTTCCACACCACCCGCACGCTGACCAGAGCCTCCGCGCACGCGCCGGCGGACGAGCCGCGGTGACGCCGCCATGACCTCGAACAACCGGCCCCGTCACCCAGCCGCAGGCGCCCGGCCCCACCGCCGGAGGCAACCGCATCACCTTGTGAAGGAGAACACCAGATGATCACCTCCCGATCCGGAGAGTCGGCCACGGGAGCCGTCCGATGAGGGTCCTGCTGATCGGAGCCAACGGCTACCTCGGCCGGTTCGTCGCCGACCGCCTGCTCGCCGACCCGGCCGTCCAGCTCACCGTGCTCGGCCGCGGCGACGACGCCGACGTCCGCTTCGACCTCGCGTCCGGCAGTCCCGGAGCACTCACCCGCTTCCTCGACGCCGTCCACCCCGGAGTCGTCGTCAACTGCGCCGGTGCCACCAGAGGCGGCGCCCGCGAACTCACCCGGCACAACACCGTCGCCGTCGCCACCGTCTGCGAGGCCCTGCGCCGCAGCGGCTGCGGCGCCCGGCTCGTGCAGATCGGCTGCGGTGCGGAGTACGGCCC
>NZ_JAWOAI010001126.1:0-1126 GCF_033194735.1 Streptomyces sp. W16 | reverse complement strand
AGCACCGCCCTCGGCCCAGTGGTCGGCCGCCGCGAGGGCCGCGAGATCCGCACCGCCGGCCGCGCGGTGCCGGGCCACGACGGCCTGCCCCAGGGCGAGCACGACCCCGAACACGACGCACATCACGGCCATCGCACCCAGGCTCCACACGGTGGCGGACCCACGGTCCGAGTCCCGGTCCGAGTGACGGGATCCCATCCGCCCCAGAGCCGCGACACGGCGCCTCACAGCAGCCTGGACACGGCACTTCACGGCCCCGGCCTCCCCTCTCCCACCGTTTCCTCCGCCACCGCCACGGCCTCCTCCCGCACCTCGAAGGGCAGCCCGCTCAGCACCGGTGGTTTCGCGACCACAACCACATGGACCTGGTCGCCTTCCCGGGAGACCGTGATCCTCGCGTCACGCGGTGCCGTGTCCCGGGTCACCTGGACGACCGCGTCGGCGGGATCCTGCCGAGCCGCCGCACGGGCGCCCGTCCGCGCCGCGTCCACGCACTGGATCTGCGCGGCCACCACCAGCAGCCCCCAGACCAGCGCCATCGCGAACATCACCAGCACGGGCAGGACCACGGCCGCCTCGGCCGTCACGAACCCCCCGTCGCCGCCCCGGCGTTCACACCTTCGCATCGAGGGCCCGCTTCACGATGCTCTGGAGCTCCGCGCTGACCGCTCCGCTGGTCACCACCTTGTAGAGCACCACGGCGAACGCCACTGCTGCGACCAGTCCCATCGCGTATTCAGCCGTGGCCATACCGGCGTCCCGGCGCGCCCGTACTCGTACCGCTCGGACCACCCGTACCGCTGCTGCCCGTACTCCCTGCACTGCCTTGTACATCTCAACCCCCGTGAGGTTCCTGTCGGTTCAGTTACTCGACTGCTTGATTGCTCGGTTGACCGATTGCTTGGTTGACCGATTGCTTGGTTGCCCGGTTGTTGGATCAGCCGCCACCCCCTCCCGTCGCCCCGCCCGCGAGCCCGATCACCACAGGCAGTACGCCGACCGCGATGAACGCGGGCAGGAAGCACAGCCCCACCGGTGCGGTGATCAGGACGGCCGCCCGCCGGGCCCTTGCCGTCGCGGTGCGCGTCCAGTCGGCGCGGGCCTCCGCCGCGGGCCGTGCGACCAG
>NZ_JAWOAI010001125.1:0-1127 GCF_033194735.1 Streptomyces sp. W16 | reverse complement strand
GGGGCAGCACGGAGACCCCGAGGACAGCGCCGCGGCGCTCGGCTTCGCCTTCGAGACGGCGGCGGCACGTGGTGCCACCGTGCGGGCCGTGCGGGCGTGGACCCTGCCACCCGTGTTCGCCTACAGCCCGGGCTCCATGAAGCTGCTCGACGAGGCCGGCGGCCTGGAGCCGTACGAGAAGAAGGCCCTCGCCGAGGCGCTGGAGCCGTGGCGGGAGCGCTTCCCCGATGTGCCCGTCGTCGAGCACATCGAGATGGGCAGTGCGGGGCAGGTGCTGCTGTCGGTGGCGGGGCGGGCGCAGCTGATGGTCGTCGGGCGGCGCGCCCACCGTACGGCGGTGGGCGCGCGGATCGGCTCGGTCGCGCACGGGGTGCTGCACCACGCGGAGTGCCCGGTGGCCGTGGTGCCTTCGCCGAAGGAGTCCTGACCTCTCCTCCGCAGGCCTCCTGACCTTCCCGGAAGGCGGGTCAGGCGGCCTGGGCCCGGATGTCCTCGACGCGTACCGGGACGCCCTTCTCCACCGACCTGATGGCCGCCAGCGCGATCGTCAGCGCGGCGCGGGCGTCCTCGCCGGTGGCCGACGGGGTGCGGGCGGTGCGGACGCTGTCGGCGAAGTCGGCGAGCTCGGCGACGTACGCCTCGTGGAACAGGTCCTGGTCGTAGGTGATCGTCTCGGCCGCGACGCCGTCCGCGCCGTAGGACGTCAGATGGGTGCGCCGGATGTCGCCCATCGTGAGCATGCCCGCAGAGCCGAAGACCTCGCCGCGCACGTCGTAGCCGTACACCGCCTGGAAGTTGGCCTCCGCGGTGGCGAGGGCGCCGTTGTCGAAGCGGATCGTGACCACGGCCGTGTCGAGGAGGCCGCGGTCCTTGAAGTCGGGGCGGACCAGGGCGTCGGCCATGGCGAAGACCTCGACCGGTTCGGAGCCGGGGTTGAGGTAGCGCAGGGTGTCGAAGTCGTGGATGAGGGTTTCCAGGAAGATCGTCCACGGCGGGATGGGGGAGGGGTCGGCCAGTTTCGGGTCGCGGGTGAGCGAGCGCAGCAGCTGCGGGGTGCCGATGGCGCCCGCGGCCACCTTTTCGTGCGCGGCCCGGAACCCGGCGTCGTAGCGGCGGTTGAAGCCGAC
>NZ_JAWOAI010001124.1:0-1128 GCF_033194735.1 Streptomyces sp. W16 | reverse complement strand
GAGGTAGGGACGGTCCCGCAGGGCGCGCCATCGCGGGCTGTCCGTCGGCGCGCTCCGACTTCCGCTTGGGGACGAGGAGTTGGCCCCCGCCGACGAGCGCGGCGGCCTCCGCCACGGACGGCGTGCCCACGGCGGCGAGCGGCGCGTCGGAGGGGTTGGGCACCTCCACGGCGGCCAACTCCCCGGCGGAGTACGTCACCAGCGGCACACCGAGCCGCTGGGCCGCCTGGACGATGCCGGGCTCCTCCGCCTTGGCGTCGACGGTGGCGAGTTCGGCGATGTTCCCGACGGACAGTCCCGCCTCACGCAGAGCGTCCGAGACCAGCGCGAGCACCTCGTTCACGGGCGCACTCCTGGACGCGCCGATGCCGATGACGAGGGACGGCGGTCGCAGCACGACCTCCCGTTCGGCGGGCTCGACCGCGCGATCGGTGACGCGGATGACGTAGGCGCCGTGGTCCGACACCTTCAGCGGCGGCAGCGGCCACGCCAACTCGGCGTCCAGGGACACGGGTTCGCCGTCGAGCAGAGCCCGCGAGACGCCCGCGACATCGCCCTCCACCGGGAACCCGAGCGTGTCGAGACCGGGCACGCCGACCGCGTCCGTGGCCGTGGTCACGACGGGCTGGGCGGCCAGCAACTCGCCGACCTCCCCGGCGAGTTCATTGGCCCCGCCACCATGCCCGCCGACCAGCGACACGGCGAACCGTCCGCCCTCGTCGACGCACACGACCCCCGGGTCGGTCCGCTTGTCGCCCAACAGCGGGGCGATCAGCCGTACTACGGCTCCCGTGGCGAGGAAACACACGAGCTGCTCGCACTCCGCGAACGCGGCCCGGACGGCGTCCCCGACGGGACCCTCGTACACGCGCGTACGGTCCGGCCACGCGGCGGCCAGCCGGTCCCGCGCACCCGCGCCCGCCGCGGTGGCGGAAATGAGGCCGATCACTGAGCAACTCCTTCAACAGGTGCCGGGGGCCGGACGCCCCACAGCAGGAAAACGGGATTGGTAGCGGCCAGCCGGGTCACGTCCCCCGGCAGTGGCGCGAGCCGGGACGACTGCAACAGCACCCCGTCGACCGTGAACCCGGCACCGCCGAGTGCCTCGCGCACCGCCGGTACCCGGTC
>NZ_JAWOAI010001123.1:0-1128 GCF_033194735.1 Streptomyces sp. W16 | reverse complement strand
CCTTCGCCGATGCGCCGGCCGACTTCGGCGTCCTGATGTCCTCCCTCGCCCCGGTGCTCGGCGGCGTCGGCTCCGCGGGCTCCGCGGCCGCCGACCGCTTCCTCGACGCCTGGTCATCGGGCGGCGACAGACTGATCAGCGTCGGCTGGGACGGCTCGGCGTTCCCAGGCGCCGGGCCGACCGGTGAACCGCTCCCCGGGGACCGGCAGGAGGAGCGCCGGCTCTCACCGGAGCAGGGAGCGGAGGTCCTCGGCCTCGTTCTGCGCTCCGACGTGCCGTCCCGGCTCGCGGTCTCCACCACGGACCTGGAGCGCCGCGTCCAGCGGCAGTCCGCCGGTCCGGAGCCGGTACCGCCCGTCCTCACCGCCTCTGGGCGGCCGTCCGGCGACGAGCTGAAGAGCACGCTGGCGAAGCTGTGGTCCGAGGTGCTGCGCACCGAGGTCGACCAGTACGACCGGAGCCTCTTCGACATCAACGACGACTCGCTCCTCGCGGTGCGACTCGCCCGGCGCATCGGTGAAGAACTCGGCGTGCCGCTCAGGACGATCGATCTCCTCCGGAATCCGACGATCGACCTACTGGCAGCACGGCTGGACCCTCACCGGGACCGCTGACATCAACCACAAGGAGAACCCTGTGGAGCCACTACTCCAAGAGATCGTCACCGTCGTCGGCGGATATTTCGACATCGAGCCCGACCAGTTGGACCCGGCCGTGTCGTTCACGGAGCTCGGCGCGGACTCAATGGCGCTGCTCGGCATGCTCCGGCTGGTGGAGGACCGCTACGGCTGCAAGGTGTCGCTGCGTCAGCTCTTCGACGACGTGGAGAACCCGTCCGAACTGGCCGCATACCTCGCCGCACACGCTCCGGCCGAGAAGCTGCCGGGAGCGCGGACGGTACCGCCCGCCATGGCGAGCTCGCCCCTCACGGCCTCCACCGTCGGCGTCGGCACCACGCCGACGCCGGTTGCGCCCGCCGCCCCCGTGGCACCGGCGGCCTCCCTGGCGACGGGCGGCGACTCGGCGGCGGTGCAGAGCCTGATCAAGGAGCAACTCCTGGTCATGCAGCGTCAGCTCGAACTGCTCTCGGGCAGTGAGCCGACCGCCTCGCACCGCCCGGCCGGCGGG
>NZ_JAWOAI010001122.1:0-1141 GCF_033194735.1 Streptomyces sp. W16 | reverse complement strand
TGCCGCCGCGCAGGCCGGCCTCCCGCTCTCCCTGCACGCCGTACGGCGCCTCGCGGCCACCGTGCGCCCGTTGCCCACGCCCTGGCCCGCCGAGGCGCGCGAACAGCTCGTGACGCTGCTCGGCTCCGGACAACCCACCGTCGACGTATGGGAGGCGCTGGAGGCCGAAGGCCTGATCACCCGCCTCCTCCCCGACTGGGAGCGGGTCCGCTGCCGCCCGCAGCGCAACGCCGTGCACATCTGGACCGTCGACCGGCACCTCATCGAAACCGCCGTCCGCGCCTCCGAGTTCGCCCGCCGCGTCAGCCGCCCCGACCTCCTTCTGGTCGCCGCGCTGCTGCACGACATCGGCAAGGGCTGGCCCGGCGACCACTCCGTGGCCGGCGAGATCATCGCCAAGGACGTGGCCGCCCGCATCGGCTTCGACCGCGCGGAAGTCGCCGTACTCGCCACCCTCGTACGCCATCACCTGCTGCTCATCGACACGGCCACCCGGCGCGACCTGGAGGACCCGGCGACGGTCCGTTCGGTCGCCGAGGCGGTCGGTACGACGAGCACCCTGGAGCTGCTGCACGCGCTGACCGAGGCGGACGCGCTGGCCACAGGGCCGGCCGCCTGGTCGTCCTGGCGGGCCTCCCTCGTCACCGACCTGGTGAAGCGGGTCGCCGCCGTCCTCTCCGGGGACGCCCCCGAGGAGCCCGAGGCGGGCGCGGCCACCGCCGAACAGGAACGCCTCGCGATCGAGGCCGTGGCGACCGGCGGCCCTGTGCTGGCGCTCCGCGCCCAGACCGAACCCCCGTCCGAGGACGAGCCCGCGGGCGACCCCGAACCCCTCGGTGTGGAGCTCCTGATCGCCGTACCGGACCAGCCGGGCGTGCTCCCCGCCGTGGCCGGCGTCCTGGCGATGCACCGCCTCACCGTCCGCACGGCGGAGCTGCGCGCGCTCGACCTGCCCGACGGCGTCGAGGGCTCGGTGTTGCTGCTGAACTGGCGCGTTGCCGCCGAGTACGGGTCCCTGCCCCAGGCCGCCCGGCTGCGCGCCGATCTCGTACGGGCCCTGGACGGGTCGCTCGACATCGCAGGCCGTCTCGCCGAACGCGACGCCGCGTATCCGCGCCGCCGGGGTGTCGTGGCACCGCCG
>NZ_JAWOAI010001121.1:0-1142 GCF_033194735.1 Streptomyces sp. W16 | reverse complement strand
CTTCCGATCTCGCGGCCGCCGACGCCGGGCGCCGCCGGGGCGTCGGGTCCCTGCTCGCCCAGGGCACGAGCCAGCGGTCGATGCTCGGCGACACCCCGGTGGTCCCGACCTCCGTCTCCGCGCCGCTGCTGCCCGGGGTGCCGTCTCCGGCGGCCGTCCGGGGCGACGACGAGGTCATGCACACGCTGACGGCGCCCGTGGTGGCCGGTGCGGCGGTCATGTCCCCGCTGATACGCCCGCTCAACACGAACCCGCCGGTCGCCCTCACGTCCTGGTCCACGGCCCCCGAGGTCATGGCCCCCGGCCTGCTGCGCGCACCCGACGCCACCTCTTCCCCCACTTCCGCCCCCTCCGCCTCCTCCCGCCCCCTCCGCTGATCGGCCCCTGCGCCAAGCCCCGCCGACCTGGTTGAATCCGGGGAGTACGGGGTGGCACGGCGGGCGGTGGGGAGCACATGAACGAGGGGACACCGAAACCGAGGCCCACGAAACCGAAGTGGTGGAGTCGGGGCCGGGCGGCGACGCCGAGTGCGGACGGGGACGGCGGCAACGATGACGCGGGTGCGGGTGCCGTCAACGGCGGCACCAGGGACGTCGACGAACACACCGACGGGGACTTCGCACTCCGGCCGCCAAAAGGGTACGGGTACGCGTTGCGGGACGTCACCTCGCGGGTGACGGCCGATGAGGGCTTCGCGCCGGGTACGCCTGCGCAGAGCGCGAGCAGTGAAGTCGGTGAAGCCGACGGTGACTTCGAACTGGGGCGACCCGCGCAGGCGTCTCCGGTCGGCGGCACGATCGTGGACGGTGACGGTGACGGCGGAGCGAACTGTCCCGTCCCCGAGCCGTCGACCACCACCGGGGCGGTCCTCCCGCCCACCCACCACCCCAAGCCCCTGCACGACCCCGACCCCTACGGCACCCCGCCATACGGCGAGCCGGGCCCCTGGGCGCCCGCACCGCCCGTCCAGCACCCGGCGGTTACCTCCGTGCCCGGCGCCGCCCCACAGGCCCCCACAACGGCCTCCGGCACTCCTGCCCCACCGGCCCCGGCGACGGTGTCCGACACGGCTGTCCCACTTGACCCCACCCCCACCCCCATCCCCCCCCCCCCCCCCCCCCCCCCCCCCCCCCCCCCCCCCC
>NZ_JAWOAI010001120.1:0-1143 GCF_033194735.1 Streptomyces sp. W16 | reverse complement strand
CGCCCGCACCGAACCCGGCTACGCCACGAACGTCCGCGGCGACTCGCCACCGCTCCCGCCGACCCCGTTCTCCACCAGCCGAGCAGCCGCGGCCAGCCGTGCCGCCGCCTCCTCGGCCACCGCGCCGCCCACGGTGAACGGCAGCCGTACATACCCCTCGAAGGCCCCGTCCACGCCGAAGCGCGGCCCGGACGGCACCCGAACCCCCACGCGCTCCCCCATCTCGGCGAGGCGTGAACCCGACAGTCCGCCGGTGCGCACCCACAGCGTGAGCCCGCCCCTGGGCACCTCGAACTCCCAGCCGGGCAGCTCCCGACGTACCGCCGCGACCAGCGCGTCGCGGTTCTCCCGGGCCTGGCCGCGCCGGATGTCGACGGCCTGTTCCCAACCTCCCGTGCTGAACAGCCAGTTGACGGCGAGCTGCTCCAGCACCGGGGTGCCGAGGTCGGCGTAGGCGCGGGCCGAGACCAGGCTGCGGATCACATCGGGAGCCGCGCGCACCCAGCCGATGCGCATGCCGGCCCAGAAGGCCTTGCTGGCGGAACCGACGGTGATGACGGTCGAACCGGCCGGGTCGAAGCCGCAGACAGGGCGCGGCATCTCGACGTCCTCCTCCAGCCACAGCTCGGTCATCGTCTCGTCGGCGACGAGCACGGTGCCTGCCGAGCGGGCCGCGTCCACGAGTTGACGCCGCTGGTCGTCGTCGGCGAGGGCGCCGGTCGGGTTGTGG
Source organism: Streptomyces sp. W16 (assembly GCF_033194735.1). Taxonomy (NCBI): domain Bacteria; kingdom Bacillati; phylum Actinomycetota; class Actinomycetes; order Kitasatosporales; family Streptomycetaceae; genus Streptomyces; species Streptomyces sp. W16. Next base: position 413 of record NZ_JAWOAI010001120.1, on the reverse strand, counting down.
AAGTCGGCGACGACGTACGCGAGCCGGGGCGCCGCGTCCCGCAGCACCTGCCGCCAGCGGTCCATGTCCCAGCCGGAGAGCCCCTCGGCCATCGCCACGGGCACCAGCCGGGCGCCCGCCTCGCGCATCAGCTGGAGGATGTTGGCGTACGAGGGCGACTCGACGGCGACTCGCTCGCCCCGCCCCGCGAAGAGGTGGCAGATGGCGTCGATGGCACCCATCGCACCGGTGGTGACCATGATCTGCTCGGGCATGGTCGGGATCCCGCGCAGGGTGTACCGCTCGGCGATCATCGCGCGCAGCGCGGGCAGCCCGGCCGGGTAGTCGCCGTGCGTGTGGGCGTACGGCGGCAGTTCCTCCAGGGCGCCGTGCACGGCCCGGGTGAGCCACGGCTCGGGCGCGGGCAGGGCGGC
>NZ_JAWOAI010001119.1:0-1148 GCF_033194735.1 Streptomyces sp. W16 | reverse complement strand
CATGGACTCAGGACGAGTACAGCGGCGGCGGGCGGCCTGCTCGTGGTCGCCGCGCTCGGCGGAATGCTGCGCGCTTCGCTGCCCGCCGACTGGACGGTTCCCGGCTATCTGGCGTGTGGAATCGCCCTGTTGGCACTGGTGCGGAGCCGACTCCCCAAACCCGTGCACGACGGCCTCGGCTGGGCCTCCGGTGTCGTGCAGGCGGGCGCGGTGCTGTGGACGCTGCCCGCCGTCGGCGTCACGCTGCTCGGCCCAGCCGCGTGGGTGTCCCGCGCGTGGTCCGGTGCGCCGGGCAACGCGCGTGAAGCGGCTGCGGTGGACACCTTCTGGCCGACGCACGCGATGACAACTCCATTGGTTCTGCTGGCAGTTGCCGCAGTGCTGGCCCTCACGGTCCGCACCGCCGAGTGGCGCCCCCAGGCACTGACCGCCGCCCTCACCCTGGCCTGGGCGACGGCACTCACCCTCCCGACCGCACTGCAACTGCCGTACAACGTCGGCCTGTTGGTGCACGGGTGCACGGTCATGGCCCTGCTCGCACTCGGGCACCGCATGGCCACCACGCTCGCCCTGGTCACTTCTCTCAGTCTCGCCTGTCTTGCCCTGGCCGCCGAGCCGGCCACCCTCGCCGTCCTCGCGTCGCTGACCGCCGTGTTCGCTGCAGCCGCCTGGGGCGGGCGCCTCGCACCGGCGTCCGGCGCCGCCTCCCTCGGATACGCGACGGCACTGGCCTGTGCGGTGGGCGCCTCCCTCGACTGGCAGCCACAGCATGTCGCGCTGCTGGTGCTGCTCGTACCGGCGACCGCCGCACTGCTCGCCGCACGCGTCGGTGACCCGGCCACCACGAAGGCGGTCGAGATCACGGGGGCTACCGCGGCGCTGATCGCGATCGATCTCGCGACGGCCGAACTGCCCATGCTGGCACTGGTATTGGCCCTGTGCGGAGTGATCGCGGCAGGCACGGCGGTGCGCCCCGACCGCAGGAACATCGGCTATGTGGCCGCCGCTCTCTTCATCCTCGCCACCTGGGCGCGGCTGGCCGCGTGGGACGTCACCGACCCCGAGGCGTACACGCTGCCGGTGACCGTCCCCGCGCTGCTCGTCGGCGCGCTGCGCAGGCGCCGCGACCCGAGCGCCACGTCCTGGAC
>NZ_JAWOAI010001118.1:0-1154 GCF_033194735.1 Streptomyces sp. W16 | reverse complement strand
CGGGCGCGCTGCTGCTGTGCGCGGCCGTCGCGGCTGCGGCACACGCGTACCAGACCGCCCGTGTCACCCGCCGCCGGCTGGAGGCCGTCACCCTGGAGGCGGGCCGGCTGTTGCAGGAACGGGCCCGGCTGAGCACGGAGTTGGACCGCGAGCGCGTTCAGCTGACCGAGGAGCTGACCCACGAGCGGGCCCGGCTGACCGCGGAACTCACGCAGGAGAGCACCCGGTTGACCTCCGAGTTCTCCCAGGAACGGATGCGGCTCACCACGTCCTTCACGGAGGAACGCGCCCGGCTCACCGCGGAGTACACCGCGGAGCGCACCCGCCTCACGGACGAGAGCGCCGAGGAACGCGCCCGGCTCACCGCCGAGAACGCGCGGCTGTCCGAGCGGGCCCGCCGGGACTCCCACGAGCGTGACGCCGCGCTCTCCGCGACCGCCAACGCGGCGGGCCGTATGCAGGCGTTGGCCACCGGCATGCTCGCCGACCTGCGCGCGATGGAGGAGCGGCACTCCGACGAGGACGTCCTCGCCGACCTGCTGCACCTCGACCACCGCACCGCGCAGGCGGGCCGCCTCGCCGACTCCGTCGCCGTCCTCACGGGCGCCCGTTCCGGCCGTCGTTGGGCCCGCCCGATCGCCATGGAGTCGATCCTGCGCGGCGCGATGGGCCGGATCAGCGGCTACCAGCGGGTGCGGGTGCACTCCGCGAGCGACGCCGCCGTCGCCGGGCACGCGGCCGAGGGCGTGATGCACGCGCTCGCCGAACTCCTCGACAACGCCGCGAACTTCTCGCCGCCGACTGCCGAAGTGCATGTGTACGTCGAGGAGGTGCCGGCCGGGGTCATCCTGTCCGTCGAGGACAGCGGCCTGGTCATGGGCGACATCCAACTCCGGCGCGCCGAACGGGCCGTGGGCGGTGACTCCGCCGAGCTGGGCGGTCTCACCGGCACCCGGCTCGGCCTCGCGGTCGTCGGCCGGCTGGCCCGCAAGTACGGCCTGAAGGTGTCGTACCGGCCCTCCGCGCGCGGCGGCACGGGCGTCCTGATGCTCGTACCGCAGGACATCCTGGTGCCGCAGGACACCCCGGCGGCTCCGCAGGAGGTCCTCGCGCGCCCCGAGCCGTCGGCCGCCCTGCCGACCGCGACCGCGACC
>NZ_JAWOAI010001117.1:0-1154 GCF_033194735.1 Streptomyces sp. W16 | reverse complement strand
TACTGAGCTTGAACGCGGGTTGTCGTAGCCGCTGACAGAGCTTGATCCTCGCGGTACGCCGTCTCTTATGAGGTATGCGCAGGGTGGTGGTCTGTCGGACGAGCGCCGGCAGTTCCGTGAGGGGATCCGGTTGAGGGCGGCCGAGCGGTTCGCTGCGGGTGAGCCGAGTTCGGCGATCGCGAAGGAGTTACGGGTCAGCGTCCGGTCGGTGCAGCGGTGGCGGCGGACCTGGGACAAGGGCGGTCCTCGGGCGCTTCGGTCGGCGGGTTCGGCCTCGCCACCGCGGCTGAGCGAGGCCCAGTTCGTGCAGCTGGAGGCGGAGTTGGCCAAGGGGCCGGTCGCACACGGCTGGCCGGATCAGCGATGGACGCTGTCGAGGATCAAGACCGTGATCGGCCGCCGGTTCCACAAGAGCTACACCCTGCAGGGGGTGCGCAAGCTGCTGATCCGGCACGGCTACTCCTGCCAGGTGCCGGCCAGACGGGCCGTCGAACGCGACGAGGAGAAGGTCACCGGCTGGGTGAAGGAGACCTGGCCGCAGGTGGAAGGACCGCGGCGGCGCTCGACGCGTGGATCGTCTTCGAGGACGAGTCCGGCTTCTCGATGACGCCGCCGATCGCCCGCACCTGGGCCCGACGCGGGCAGACCCCCGTGATCCGGGTCCGCGGCCGCTCCCGCCGCCGCATCTCGATCGCCGCACTGACCTGCTACAAGCCCGGCGAGCGCTCCCGGCTGATCTACCGGCCGCGCCGTGACGACGGCCGACGAGACGGACGCAAGAGCTTCGCCTGGACCGACTACCGCGACCTGCTCATCACCGCTCACACCCAGCTCGGCGGGCCGATCGTGCTCGTCTGGGACAACTTGAACGTCCATCTCGCTTACGGCATGCGGCAGTTCATCGCCCGGCAGGACTGGCTGACCGTCTACCAGCTGCCCTCCTACGCCCCCGACCTCAATCCGGTCGAGGGCATCTGGTCGTTGCTGCGCCGCGGCTGGCTGTCCAACACCGCCTTCACCACCCCCGAGCACCTCATCCAGACCATCCGGCAGGGCATGAGAAAGATCCAGTACCGCCCCCACCTCATCGACGGATGCCTCGCTGGAACCGGACTATCTCTCACCCCAACGACTTCATGAGTTCAAGCTCAGTA
>NZ_JAWOAI010001116.1:0-1161 GCF_033194735.1 Streptomyces sp. W16 | reverse complement strand
CGTCGCGGCCCTGGGCTATCTGGAGCTACGGCGGCACCACTCGCTGATCGCCGACGTGGGCTCCGGCAGCGCCTCCGCGGACCCGGTGCTGGTTCTGGTGCCGACCCTGGTGGCCGGTGCCGCCGCGCTCCTGCTGCTGCGGCTGCTGCCGCTGACCTCCCTGTTGCTGGACGCGTTCGGCCGACGCGGCCGGGGTCTCGTACTCCCGCTGGCCGGCTGGCAGTTGGGCCGACGGGCGGCGCGCAACGCGGGACCGGTGGTGCTGATGTGCCTGGCCATGTCGGTGAGCGCCTTCGCCACCACCGCACTGGCCTGTCTGGGCGGCCTGGCGTCCGAGCAGGCCGCGTTCACCGTCGGCGCGGACGTGCGGATCTCCCCGTCCGCGGACGACGGCTACCCCTCCTCCGTACTGGGCACCGCCTATCGCGCGCTGCCGGCGGTGACCGGCGTGGCCCCGGTGACGCGGTCGACGGTGAACCTGCCCGGCGGCACCACCGAGGACCTGGTCGGCACGGTCGGTGGGCCCGCTCCCCGCACCCCCTCGCCGGTCGTCTTCGGGATACCGCTCCCCGGACGTCCGACCGCGCTGCTGCTGGACGAGCGGCTGCGCAGCGACGGCAGGCGCCTGGCACCGAGCCTGCAGCTGACCGTGCAGGACGCGTCCGGCCTGGTCAGCATGGTGACGACCCGGCTGCCCACCGCCGACGGCGCCAGGCACACCGTCGCGATCCCCCTCGACGTGGCGCTGAGCGGCGGCCATCGGCGGGCGTATCCGTTGACGGTGACCGCCGTCAACGTCCTGCCACAGCCGAACACCCGTCCCGCGCGGCTGGACCTGGAGCTGATCCGGGTCGGCGCCCGCGACACCACGGACTCCTGGGTCACCCGGCTGCCCGGCGAGCAGGTCTGGACCGACGGCACGGACCACGCCGCCGACTCCACCGAGGGCGCCTGCAAAGGAACCCTGACCGGCAGCTACGACCCCGGCACCCCCGGGGTGTGCTCGATCGCTCCCGGCGGCACCGAGGTGCTCCGGGCCGCCATCAGCACCGGCATCCGGCCCTCCCGGGCGACCTCGGACGCCTTCGGCGGCCTGTCCGACAGCGACTACGACACCCAGGCCGGCAGTCAGGTGCGGCTGGTGGCGGGTCCGGCGGGCGG
>NZ_JAWOAI010001115.1:0-1162 GCF_033194735.1 Streptomyces sp. W16 | reverse complement strand
GCGCAGCGCGGCGGCCCTGCGTGCGGGCGCGCTGCTGGCCCTGTTCCTCCCGCTGACCCTGTTCGTGGCCGAGCTGGCGGCGCTGCCGCTGGCCGGCCGATGAGTTTCGTACGGACGGCCGGTCTACCCACCGAACAGCACACACGCCCGATGGGAGCCCCCGCATGTACCAGCAGATGATCTTCGTGAACCTGGCCGTGAACGACGTCGACGCGTCGAGGAAGTTCTTCACGGAGCTCGGCTACTCGATCAATCCCCAGTTCAGCACCGACGAGTGCGCCTGTGTCGTGATCAGCGACACGATCATCGCGATGCTCCTCGGCAAGCAGCGCTACAGCGACTTCACGAAGAAGGAGATCGTGGACTCGACGAAGAGCAGCGAGGTGCTGCTGTGTCTGAGCGCCGAGAGCCGCGAGAAGGTCGACGAGCTGGTGAACAAGGCGGCCGCGGCGGGCGGCACCGCCAACAACGACGTCCAGGACCAGGGATTCATGTACGGCCGTTCCTTCGACGACCTCGACGGCCACAGCTGGGAGGTCGTGTGGATGGACCCGGCGGCCGTCCAGGGCTGAGCGGTTGGATGCCTAGCATGGGCGCGTGCAGACGAGCCCGGCCCATGCGGCCCACCACGACGAACGCGAGATCGAGACGGTCGAGGACTTCGACGCGACCGTCTCGTCCCGCGGCACCCTCGCCGGATACCGCGTCCAGGCCGTCGATCTGACGGACCGTACGCGGGAGTTGCTCACCACGGACACCTCGGGCGCCGTCTTCCTCGGCTGCCCGATGCGCGACGAGGCGGCGGCGAAGATCCGGGGCGACGGCGCCCTGGTCTTCCCGCCCGTCCCACATCTCCCGTTCGACCCCTACCGCGGCCATCTCTACACGCCGGCCGAGCTGTTCGACTCGCTCGACAAGGGGTACGAGCAGACCCCGGACGCGCTCGCGTACGCCTGGTTCCAGCGGACCAAGGCCGACGGCGACATATACGCGTCGATGCTGCGCGCCGTCCACGACGACTCGGTCTCCGACGCCCTCGACGAACTCCTGCGCGGGGCGCGGGTGGTGGGGGTGATGGGCGGCCACGCGATGGCGCGCGGGACGGAGGCCTACGGCGGTGCCGCGCGCCTGGGCCGTGAGCTGAGCCGCGCCGGGTACACGG
>NZ_JAWOAI010001114.1:0-1163 GCF_033194735.1 Streptomyces sp. W16 | reverse complement strand
GGACGGCCGGCCGTGTCGGCCGCCTCGGCGGCGCGGCGGGCGAGGGCGGCGGCCTCCGCGAGTTCCGGGCTGTCGACGCGGTCACCGAATATCGCGCGGTAAGCCCGGTCCATTCCGCGCAGCCTCGCCTTCAGTACGGCGTCCGGGCTCGCGATGCGCCATGCGGGGTCGGTGTGCTCGGCGACCATGCGGGGGTTGAAGCTGTAGAAGGCGGAGGTCACGCGCTCGGCGCCGGCCTGGCCCAACGGGGCGGCGCGCAGCGGGAAGTAGCTCGGCCAGCGCTCCTCGGTGTCGTATCCGAGTGCGGCGGCCCCCTCGGAGACCTCCGGCGCGTAGTACAGCAGCGCGTGCAGGGGTTCGAGCAGGTGCCAGAGCTGGCGCACCCGGCCCGGCTCCACAGCAGCGGGGTAGTTCGCGGTCTCCACTCCACGTACGTCTTCGGACATGGCGTAACTCCTCGTCGCATCCCGGTCGTTCCACAACTTGACACTGACAAGATTGCCCCAACCACTCGAACTTGTCAATGCCTAGATTCGGCGTAGGCTGCTGGGCATGAGTACGACCAAGCCGACCAAGAGTCCGTACCACCACGGCGATCTGCGCCGCGCCGTCCTCACCGCCGCGCTCGACGTCATCGCCGCCGACGGCCCGTCCGGGCTGAGCCTGCGGGATCTCGCCCGCCGTGCCGGTGTCTCGCACGCGGCGCCGGCGCATCACTTCAAGGACCGCACGGGGCTGTTGACGGCGATCGCGGCGGAGGGGTTCGGACTGCTGGCCGCCGCGATCGGGGAGGCGGCGGACCTCAAGGACGCGGGAGTGCGGTACGTGCGCTTCGCGCGCGAGCATCCGGCGCACTTCCAGGTGATGTTCGCGCCCGAGCTGCTGCGCGAGGGCGATCTCGAACTCGCCACGGCCCGCGCGCTCGCGGGCGACGCCCTGAGCGGCGCCGTCTCCGCCGTACCTCCCGAGGGCCGCGGCCCCGACGACCGTCTCGCCGGGGTCGCCGCGTGGTCCTTGGCACATGGCTTCGCGGCGCTGCTGCTCGGCCACAATCTGGACGGGGCGGTGGGTGAGCGGGATCCGGAGGAGGTGTTCCGGGGGGTGGCGGGGATGTTGTTCCGCGGCGCGGCCGGCTGACGGCGTGCGCGGTTGCCCGGCGCGAT
>NZ_JAWOAI010001113.1:0-1164 GCF_033194735.1 Streptomyces sp. W16 | reverse complement strand
CTAGAGATCTTTAACGGTGCGGGTTACGTCTGGTCGTGACGGTTGGCGTCGGCTGCGCTATGCCGGAGGGGTGAGGTATCCCGATGGCGGTGGGCTGACAGCCGAGGAGCGTGATCGGCGTGAGCAGGTCCGGCTCGCGGCAGCTGACTTGATCGAGGCGGGGGCCAGTGACCGGGAGGTGGCGCGGCGGTTCAGGGTGACCCGGATGTCGGCGAACCGCTGGCGTCGGGCCCTGGCCTCGGGCGGCCGCCAGGCCCTCGTGTCCAAGGGCCCCGGTGGCGCCCGCTGCAAGCTCAGCGCGGGTCAACTGCGTGCCCTGGAGGCGGTGTTGGAGGACGGTCCGGCCGCGTGCGGATGGAGTGACCAGTGCTGGACGCTGGCCCGCATCGGCGAGGTCGTGCGCCGCCGGTTCGGGGTCGAGTACACCCTGGCCGGGCTGGATCTGCTGCTGCACCGCATCGGCTGGAGCGTGCAGATCCCGAGCCGCAAGGCCACCGAGCGGGACGAGTCGAAGATCGCCGCCTGGAAGGACGAGCAGTGGCCCGTCATAAAAAGAGGGCGGCGGACCTGGGCGCCTGGCTCTGCTTCGAGGACGAGGCAGGTCAGGGTCTGAGGCCGCCGAAAGGACGCACCTGGGGCCGCCGTGGCCACACACCCGTCGTGAAGGTCACCGCCCAGGGCGCCAAACGCGTCTCGATGGCCGCCCTGATCTGCACCAGGGCCGGACACCGGCCACGGTTGATCTACCGCGTCCACCTCGACCGCGGCCCCACGAAGGGCCGGCGCAAGGGCTTCACCGAGACCGACTGCGCCCGGCTGCTGGACGGCGCACACCAGCAGCTCGGCGGCCCCGTCGTCCTGGTGTGGGACAACCTGAACACACACGTCAGCCGCACCATGCGAGAGCTGATCGCCGCGCGATTATGGCTGACCGTCTACCAACTGCCGCCGTACGCGCCGGAGTTCAACCCGGTCGAGGGCGTGTGGTCGCACCTGAAGAGATCGCTGGCCAACCTCACCAAACACAGCCTCGACCAGCTCACCGCGCTGGTCAGGACCCGGCTGAAACGGATGCAGTACCGGCCCCACCTCATCGAAGGGCTCATCGCCAAGACCGGACTCGACTTCCAACCGCCGTAACCCCAGCCATTGAAGATCTCTAGT
>NZ_JAWOAI010001112.1:0-1147 GCF_033194735.1 Streptomyces sp. W16 | reverse complement strand
GGCTCCATACCGGTGCGGGAGGACGCCTCCTACCTCGTGACGGGCGGACTCGGCGGACTCGGACTGGCCACCGCCGAACGGCTCGTACAGGACGGGGCGCGGCACCTGGTGCTCGTCGGCCGACGGGCCCGCCCCGACGCGGAGGGCGAGCGCCGTCTTGCCGGACTCATCGCCCGGGGCGCCCGGATCGAGGTCGTCGCGGCCGACATCGCCGACCCGGCGGCGCTCGACGCCCTCATGGCCCGCTTCGGCGCCGAACTGCCGCCCCTGCGGGGCGTGATGCACACGGCGGGTGTCCACCGCGACCGGGCACTGGCCGGACAGGACTGGAGCCACTTCGACGAGGTCTTCGCCGCCAAGGTGTACGGCGCGTGGCTGCTGCACCAGCACACCATCGGGCTCCCGCTCGACTTCTTCGTGCTGTTCTCCTCCGCCGCGAGCGTCCTCGGCTCGCCCGGGCAGGGCAACTACGGTGCCGCCAACGCCTTCCTGGATGCCCTCGCCCACCACCGCGCGGCTCTGGGACTGGCCGCCACCAGTGTGGACTGGGGCCCCTGGGCCGAAGCAGGCATGGCCGTACGGCTCGACGACCGGTCGCGGGACAGGTGGGCGCGGATCGGAGTGGCCGAACTCGCCCCCGCCCGCGCGCTGGACACGCTCGGCCGGCTGATCGCCGCCGGACTGCCCCAGGCCGCCGTCCTGGCGGTGGACTGGGCGGCCTACCAGGATGCCGCGCCGCAACGGAGCACCCCGCTGCTGGCCGAACTGACCGGTGCGCCGCGGCCGTCCACCAGTGCCAGTGCCAGTGCCAGTGCCAGTGCCAGTGCCAGTGCGCCGCGCCGGACCGGTGGCCGCCCGGTGCTCCTGCGGCGGGTGCTCGATCTGGTCGCCACCCTGCGCACCGGGGACGGTGGACAGCCGGTCGCGGCCGACGCCGGATTCTTCGACATGGGCCTCGACTCGCTCCAGATGACCGAGCTGCGCAACCTGGTGCAGGCGGAATTCGGGGCGCGGTTACCCGCGACGTTCGCCTTCGACCACCCGACTCCGGCGGCGTTCACCGACGCCCTGCTGCAACTCGCCGGGGAGGGAACCGCCCACGAGCCGGGACCCGCGCCCGGCCCGGCCGACGGCGCGACCCGTGCCA
>NZ_JAWOAI010001111.1:0-1166 GCF_033194735.1 Streptomyces sp. W16 | reverse complement strand
CCGGCCGCCCGCCGCCTGGTGGCCCGCGCTGCGGCGGACGCCGGTCGCGCTGTGGAACGACGACATCACGGACTACGCGGCGGCTCTGACGTACTACGCGATCCTGACCGTGCTGCCCGCGATGCTGGCGACGGTCCTGGGGTTCGGGATGATCAGCCCGGACACGGCGCAGGAGTTCATCAGCCACGTCGCCGCCTACGCCCCGGCCGACTCGGGCGCCGATCTGCACACTGTCCTGTCCCACGCGCTGGACGCGGACGGAACGGCCTGGCCGTTGCTCGTGACCGGTGCGGGCAGCGCGCTGTGGTCGGCCTCCAGCTATCTCGCCGTGTTCCGCCGCGCCCTGCACCGGATGCACCGCACCGAGGACCGGCGTTCGACCTGGCGCAAGGCTCACCGCATCGTGCTCACCGCGCTCGTGCTGCTCGGCCTGCTCCTCGTCGGCTCGCTCACCCTGCTGCTGACCGGCCCGCTCGCGGAGGTCGTCGGGCGGATGTTCGGCATGGGCACCACCGCCGCCTGGGCGTGGAGTCTGCTGCGCTGGCCGGTGCTGCTGTGCCTGGTGGCCCTCCTGGTCGTGGTCGTCTTCCACACCGGCCCGACCTGCGCGCGCCGACGCGGGCACACCCTGCCCGGCGGCGCCCTGGCCGCCGCGCTGTGGCTTGCCGTCTCGGCGGGCTTCTCGTCGTACGCCTCGACACTCGGCGCCTACAGCAGGCTCTACGGCTCCCTCTCCGGCATCGTCGTCTTCCTCATCTGGCTGTGGCTGTCGAACCTGGCGCTGCTCACGGGAGCGCAGTTCGCCGCGGAACTGGCCCGGCCACGCGGTCGGTTGACGGGGAAGCCCGCCCCCTGATCACCCGGCCACCGGATCACCTGGTCACCCGGTCACAGCACCGGGAAGTCGGTCGTCCCGTAGGACTCCTCGGGCAGTGGATCCGGTGTGCCGGTGGGGTCGAGGAGGTGGGCGACGAGGGCCGCGGCGGTGGCGTGCCAGAGACCGCGGCGGCGCAGCATGGCGTGGTCGCCGCCGCCGACGAGGGCCATCCCGGTACGGGTCGCCGTGGCCCGCGCCCTGCGCACACAGTCCGCCGAGTCGGTGGGTGAGGTGACACGGTCCTGGTCGCCGTGCAGACAGACGACGTGTCGGCCCGCCGTCTGCTCCA
>NZ_JAWOAI010001110.1:0-1167 GCF_033194735.1 Streptomyces sp. W16 | reverse complement strand
GGTGTTGGCGCTCGGCCGTCGCCCGCACTCCCGGGGTCTCGGCGGCGCGCTCGACGGCGTACTCGTGGATGGTCTCCAGCATGCGGTAGCGCATGCCGTCGGATGCCTCCTCCGGGGTGGCCACGATCAGGGACTTGTCGACGAGGGCGCCGATCAGGTCCGCCGCGGGGCCGGTGCACACGCTCTCCGCCGCCGCGAGGTCCCAGCCGCCGGCGAACACGGAGACCTCCCGCAGCAGGGTCCGCTCGTGCTCGTCGAGCAGGTCCCAGGACCAGTCGACGACGGCCCGCAGGGTCTGCTGGCGGGGCAGGACAGTGCGGCTGCCGGAGGTGAGGAGGCGGAAGCGGTCGTCGAGGCGGTCGGCGATCTGGCGGGGGGTGAGCAACCGCAGCCGGGCGGCGGCGAGTTCGATGGCGAGGGGCAGGCCGTCGAGGCGCCGGCAGATCTCCGTCACCGCTTCGGTGTCCTGGAGCACGGCCTGGGCGTCGGGGCGGACGGCGGCGGCGCGCTCCGCGAAGAGGCGGTGCGCCTGGTCGGGGACGAGGGGCTCGACGGGGCGCACCGACTCGCCGGGGACGCCCAGGGGTTCACGGCTGGTGGCGAGGATCGTGAGCCCCGGGCAGCGGGTCAGGAGGGTCTCGGCGAGGTCGGCCACCGCGCCGATGACATGTTCGCAGTTGTCAAGGATCAGGAGTCGGCTGCGCGCCGCGCAGTACTCGATCAGCAGGGCGACGGGGTCGTCCTGCGGGACCGCCAGCTCGGTGGTCATCAGCACGGTCTCGCGCAGACCGAGGGCACTGACCACCGCGCCCGGCACCGCCTCCGGCCGGTCGAGCCGGGCGAGCTCGACGAGCCACGCCTGCGGGAGCCCGGCGGCGGCTTCCTCGGCGAGACGGGTCTTCCCGGAGCCGCCCGGTCCGGTGAGCGTGACGAGGCGGGCCCTGTGCACTTCGGAACGGATGGCGGCGATCTCGGGTTCCCGGCCCACGAAAGAGGTAAGCCGTGGACGCAGGTTGCCGTTGGTTTCCGGCTGCCGGGCCGGGTGATTGCCGTTGCGTTCCGGCTGCCGGGCGGGGTGATCGCCTTCGCTTTCCGACTGCCGGGCGGCGTGGCTGCCGTTGGGCTCCGGCCGGCGCACGGCGCGGGCCGCGGGCCCCGGCTTGAGCA
>NZ_JAWOAI010001109.1:0-1170 GCF_033194735.1 Streptomyces sp. W16 | reverse complement strand
CTCGCACCGCCAAAGCCCCCGGGCTTGACCCGCCCCTCACCTCAGCCGCCCCCCCCCGGGACCCCAATCAGCGCCAGCCCCAACCGCAGCCGAAGCCCCCTCCCCGCCACGCCCCCCGAGGCTCGCCCCTCCCGGGGCTCACCCCCACCCCCTACCTCAACCGCCCCCGCGCCTCCATCAACGCGAACCCCAGCAGATTCGGCCCCCGCCACCGCTCGGGATCCTCCGCCGCCGGATCGTCCGCGGCCAGCCCGATACCCCACACCCGGTCCACCGGACTCGCCTCCACCAGCACACGCTCACCCGTGCCCAGCAGAAACGCCCGCATCTCCGCGTCCCCCGCGAACTTGTGGACGCTCCCCTCGACGACGATCCCGAACCGCTCCCGCGCCCAGGTCTGCTCGTCGAAGCCGCGTACCAGGCGCCCCGCCTTCTTCGCCACGGACGGATGCCCCGCCGCCAGCACCCGCGCGAGAGCGTCCTCGTCGCCGAACAGCCGCGCCTTGCCGGCCATCATCCAGTGCTCGGCGGTCGCGTACGTCACCGCGTCCACCGTGAACGGCGACGGCCACCACTGGCTCAGACAGCTCGCGCTCACGCGTCCGTCCGGGCGTGGCCGGTGGCCCCAGAAGTGCAGGTACTTGACCCTGGTCCCGGCGCGCACTTCCCTGATCAGGGCTTCCTGCGAATCGATCTTTTCCGCGGCTCCAGCCGCGAGCTTCCCCGTGATCCCGTCCATACACGCGAGTCTTGCAGGCACCACTGACACTCCGTCCCCCCTTTTCCATACGGACTCGACACCTGGTCGAAGGATTCCGTCGCGTAACCAAAAGGCAACAACGGAATCACTTGTTGGAGTCCCTTTGCTCTGTCAGGATCGGCATTCAAATCGAGCTGGAGCTACGCCACCCGCCAGCGGACGAAGCGGGGCGAAGGCGGAGGAGAGCGACATGCACAACCCGGGCAGCGTCACCCCGGAACGATTCCCCGCTCAGGAGTACTTCGCGGACGGCGCGCAGTTCATCGCGGGCCGCCTGACCAAGGGCACCTCGGGCCGTACCCATGCCGTCGTCGACCCGGCCACCGGCGAGGACGTGTACACGTACGAGCTGGCCGGCACGGCCGACGTGGACGCGGCCGTGGCCGCCGCCCGCGCCGCGTTCCCGGGCT
>NZ_JAWOAI010001108.1:0-1172 GCF_033194735.1 Streptomyces sp. W16 | reverse complement strand
CGGCGCGGAGCCGGGCGGCGATGATCGCGCCGACCGTGGTGCGCACCGGGTGCGGCAGGGGCCGGTCGGTGATGACGTGGCGCAGCTGTGCGGGGCTCCAGCCGGCGTCCATCATCACGGTCGCCACGCGGCCCTGATCGGTCAGCGCCTTCCCGGTCAGCAGCAGTTCGGGACGGTGAGCTCCGATCTCCAGCAGCAGGTGGATCCCCGGATGCATGCCGCCGGCCGGGGACGGCGACGTCCAGGACGCTGTCGCCTTCGGGATGCCGGCCCGTCCGGTCGCTCCGGTCCTTCCGGTCGTTCCTCCGGTGTCGGTGTGGTGGCACGGAAGGAGGGAACTGGTGTCCTTGTTGTTGGTCTTCTGATCGTTGGTGTTCTTAGCGGGCCGGTCAGCCGACGTAGGACTGTCCACCGGTGGAAAACCCGACTCTGGCCCGGACCCCGGGTTGTGCAGGCCCGGGAGATCGGTGATGACGTAGGCGGCCGCGCCGAAGGTTCCGCCGGGACCCCGCTCGCGTTCCCGCACGAGGAAGCCCTGCCGCTCCAGTTCCTTCAGTCCGCTCTTCACGGCCGCCTCGCCGTCGCGGCCGCGGCGGGCGAGGCCGGCGACAGTCATCCGCCAGCCGCTGCGGTGCGTGGAGAGCAGTCCGAACAGTCCCTTGGCCTTGAAGGACAGCCGGCTGTCACGGAAGAACGCGTTGGCGATCTGGGTGAACTGATCACCCGCCATCACCCCGCGGCGGATCCCCGCCGGGGACGCAGGGCCGGTTGCGGTGCCGGACTGCGGGCTCACCGGGTCGGCTTCGACCAGCGCAGTGTCGAGGGTGGCGGGGCGGTCGGTGATGCAGTAGACGATCTCGCCGAGGGTGCCGTCCGGGCGGCGCAGGCGTTCCCGGACCAGATAACCGTGCCGCTCCAGTTCGCCCAGCGCGGCCCGTACCGCTTCCCTGCCGTCGGGGCCCAGGCGGACCAGGTCGGCGATCGTCACCTGCCAGCCGTCCCGGTGCGTGCTGACGAATCCGAAGGCGCCCTTCGCCCTGTACGACAGGCGGGTGTCGCGGAACAGCCCGTTGGCGATCTGCGTGAACTGATCGGCCGCCATCACCCCGCGGCGGATCCCCGCCCCGAAACGGCTCACCACGCCGCCCCACCGCAGGCCGCGCGCCACCGCC
>NZ_JAWOAI010001107.1:0-1177 GCF_033194735.1 Streptomyces sp. W16 | reverse complement strand
CTGCCCTGGGACCTCTTCGCCCGCCGCGCCCGCCTCGACGACACCGCGAGACGCTGTTTCGCCGCCCTGGAGCGGCGGGACCCGGAGACCGCCCGCTGGGTGCGGTCGTACGTCGACGGTGTCAACGAAGGCCTGGGTGAGGGGACTTCAGCCCCCGAGTTCGCCGAGTCGGGGTTCGCGCCCGGCCGTTGGGAACCCTGGACCCCGCTCGGGGTCTGGCTCGCCACGCACATCCTCTTCGCGGGGTTCCCGGCCAAGCTGTGGCGCGAGGAGGCGATACGGCACCTCGGGCCGGACGCCGTCGGCCTGTTCGCCACCGACGGGCCCGGGACCGCGGGCAGCAACGGCTGGCTGGTGAGCGGGGCCCGGACCACGACCGGCCTGCCCGTCCTCGCCGGCGACCCGCACCGCTTCATCGAGGACCCCGGCGTCTACCAGCAAGTCCACCTCTCCTGCCCGGAGTTCGACGTCGTCGGCCTGGCCGTGCCCGGCGTCCCCGGCATCGCCCACTTCGGCCACACCGGCACGGTCGCCTGGGCCATCACCAACGCGATGGCCGACTACCAGGACCTCTACCGGGAGCGCCTGCGCCGCACCGGCGCGGGCGTCGAGGCCCTCGGCCCGGACGGTGTGTGGCGGCGCGCGGCCCGGCACACGGAGACGGTCGAGGTGGCGGGCGAGGAACCCGTCGAGGTCGAGGTCATCGAGACCGAACGCGGGCCGGTCGTCATCGGCGGGCCGGAGGGGCTGGACGGAGGCGTCAGCGGGCCGCCCGGCATCCCGCCCCTCGCCGTCAGCCTGCGCTACCCGCCCCGCGTCACCGAAGACCTCGGCTTCACCGCCTTGCTCCCCCTTCTCCGCGCGCGCCAAGTAGCCGACGTGGACCGCGCGTTCGACGACTGGGCCGAGCCCGTCAACGTCGTCCAGGCCGCCGACACCGACGGCGGACTGCTGCACCGGGTGGCCGGCAAGGTCCCGGTGCGCGCCGAGGCCAACCGCATCCGGCTCGTCCCCGCCTGGGAACCCGGCCACGAGTGGCACGGCTGGCACGAGCCGCCCCACGGACAACTGGCCGACGGCATCGCCGTCATGGCCAACCAGCGCGGCCCGGCCACTCCTCTCGGCGTCGAGTTCGCCCCGCCCCACCGCGCCGACCGCATCGCCGAACTGCTCGCCG
>NZ_JAWOAI010001106.1:0-1185 GCF_033194735.1 Streptomyces sp. W16 | reverse complement strand
TCGGCCGGGCCCGCGGTCCGTGCCTGGTCCACCAACTGCCGGAAGCGGTACACGTCGACCTGGTCCGGGCGGGCCTCCAGGAGGTAACCGCCGGAGCGCCGCACCAGGGACAACGGTTCCCGCGCGGTCTCGGCGGCCCGCTCGCACACCCGCCGGATCCGGGCGACATGGGCGTGCACGGCGCCGCGCGCCCCGTCCGGCACATGTGTACCCCAGACCCGCTCCATGACCACGTCCACCGCGACGGGCCGGCCGACGTCCACGGCCAGGGCGGCCATCACCGTACGGCGTTGCGGCGGTCCCACCTCCACCGCGCGCTCCCCTGCCAACAGTTCCACCGGCCCGAGCAACTGCACGTCCACCATGGTGTGTGCCTCCCCCTACACAAAGCCTCCTCCTTTCTTTCACGAACGTGTACGCGGCGCGACAAGGCTTCGACAAGGTTTCCAGCCACACTCCGGTGCCAGTCTGCTGGGGAGCGAACGGGCCCTGACCGAGGCCCTGTTCGGGCTTCACGGCAGGGCCGTCGCCTGGCGGCTGCGCAACAGGCAAACGGGGGCGAGAAGTGTGATCACACGGGAAGTGATGTCACCTGGGACACGGGTGCCGGTACGTCGGCCGGAGGCGTTACCGGCCGCCACGGGAAACGCCGGCGGAAGGAGTGTGCTGGAGGGCGCCTTCGCGTTGCTGGAGGCGGTGGAGCGGGCCGTGGAGGCGGGGCCGACGAGGCTGGCGTCGGACTGCGGGCTGCCCAAGACGACGGCGTACCGGCTGCTGGAACAGCTGGCGGACCTGGGCGCGGTCGAGCGGTGCGGGGGGAGTTACCGGGTGGGCCCGCGGATGTTCCGCCTGGGGCGGGCCTGGCAGCCGCATCCCCGGTTGCGGGCCGCCGCCCGGGAACCGATGCGCAGGCTGGCGCAGCTCACGGGTACGACGGTGGGGATCGCCGTGCTGTGGAAGGGCGAGACGCTGATGGTCGAGTGGTGTCCCGACGACGCCGAACGGCCCGATCCGCTGCAGACCCGGATGACCTGGCCGTGGTTCACCGCGGCGGGCAAGGTCCTGGTGGCCACCGCCGTCCCGGCACCGCTGCTGGGGCCGCTTCCCGCGTCCTGGGCGCGGGACGCCGCCGGGATCCGGGAGCAGGGTGCCGCGTTCGACCGGGAGGAAGTGGTGGGCGGGGTG
>NZ_JAWOAI010001105.1:0-1185 GCF_033194735.1 Streptomyces sp. W16 | reverse complement strand
CGCGCCGGGGCCCGGGAATGGGTCGGTGGGTGAGCCGGCCACCGAGGCCAGGTGGCGTTCCGCGCGGGCGTCCAGCGGTGACGGCACGCCGTCGGCGACCGGCTCGGTGAGCGCCTGCGGCAGTACGACGACGGCGAGTGATCCGCCGTACGACGAGGCCTGGAGGCTGGCGGTGATGCCGTGGCGCTGGGCCAGGTGGCCGACGGTGAAGAGACCCAGGCGCGGGTCCTCGCCCAGTGTGGTGAAGCTGAAGTCCCTGGGGTGGTGCAGGAGTTCGTTCGCCGCCGCGTACTCGTCCACCGCAAGGCCGAGCCCGCGGTCCTCGACCTCGACGGCGTATCCCTGCGCCACCGGCAGTGCGCGGACGCGTACTTCGGTGTGCGGAGGGGAGAACGTCACGCCGTTCTCGATCAGTTCGGCCATGAGGTGGATCGTGTCGCCGACCGCCGGGCCCAACACCGCTATCGGCGGCAGGGGTTCGACGACGACCCTGGTGTAGCCCTCGATCTCGGACACCGCGCTGCGCAGCAGGTCCGCGAGCGGCACCGCGTGCTTCCAGCGGCGCCGGGGGGCCGCGCCGGACAGCACGGTCAGGCTCTCCGCGTTGCGCCGCATCCGGGTGGCGAGGTGATCAACGCGGTAGAGATCGGCGAGGAGTTGGGGATCCTGCTCCTTGCGTTCCATGGAGTCGATCACCGTGAGCTGACGGTGCACCAGGAGCTGGATCCGGCGGGACATGTTGTGGAAGACCAGCCGCGCGCCCTCGCGCAGTGAGGCCTGCTCCAGCGCGACGCTCACCGCGGTCCGCTGGGCGCTATTGAAGGCCTCCGCGACCTTGCCCAACTCGTCGGTGCCGTAGTCGAGTTCGGGCAGGTCGTCGAGTTCTGCGCGTTTGCCCTGGGTGCGCAGCCGGGTGATGAGTTCGGGCAGTCGTTCCTCGGCCAGTTCGAGGGTCTCCGCGCGCAGGCCGGACATCCGGCCGAGGAGGGAGCGGGTGATGCGCCAGGACAGCAGGGCGACGGCGAGTACGGCGACCAGGGCGAGGGCGCTGCCCAACAGCGCCTTGACGAGCACCTGGTGGGTGCGGTCCGCGGAGTCCTTGGTGACCTTGCCCAGGAACTGGCCCTCCACGGCCTGCACCGCGGCGGACACCCGCCCCGGGGCGGCGGCGCGGGCGGCCGGGAC
>NZ_JAWOAI010001104.1:0-1187 GCF_033194735.1 Streptomyces sp. W16 | reverse complement strand
GAGGTCCAGGCCGGGGCCGGGCTCGATCAGGGCGATGTCCCGGCCGCCCGGCCCGCGGACCCCGGCCGCCATACCCGGGCCCGCCCAGGGGCCCCAGCCGAGCGAGACCCAGGGCCGGCCCGACGAGCGCAGTCGGTGGGCGAAGGTGTCCAGGAAGGCGTTGGCGGCGGCGTAGTTGGCCTGGCCCGCCCAGCCGGCGGCGCCCGCCGCCGAGGAGTACAACACCACGAAGTCCAGGGGCAGTTCGCGGGTCACCCGCTCCAGCTGGAGCGCGCCCAGGACCTTGGGCGCGAACACCCCGGCGAGGGATCCGTGTTCCTGTCGGAGCACCAGCCGGTCGTCCAGCACCCCGGCGGTGTGCACCACGCCACGCAGCCGGGGCCCGAACTCCGCGAAGAGGGAGTCCGCGTCGGCTCCGTCCGCGATGTCCGCCGACCGCACGTGGACCTCGGCGCCGGTCTCGCGCAGTCGGCCGATCCGCTCCCGGGCGTCGGTCCCGGGCGCGTTGCGGCCGACCAGGACGACTTCCCCGGCACCGCGCTCGACCAGTCGCTCGGCGGCGAGCAGACCGAGCGCCCCGAGCCCTCCGACGACCAGATAGGCGCCGTCGGGCCGTACGGCGACCGGCTCCCCCAGCACGTCCCGCGCCCGCGCTTCGACCAGGTCACGACGCAGACGTACGCCGTCGCGCAGGGCGATCTCCACTCCGTCGCGGGCGGCGGCCAGTTCGTCCACCGCGTCGGCGGGGTCGGCCGCCGGATTCGGGTCGAGGTCCAGCAACAGACAGTCGAGTTCGGGGTGTTCGATCCGCACGGTACGCACCAGCCCCCACACCGCGGACCGGCCCTCGCCGGCGGACCCGCCGTCCACCGGCTGGGCGTCGCGGGTCACGACACTCAGTCGCGGTGGTCGCGTGCCGCTCACCGCCAGCGCCTGTACGACGTGCAACACCCCGGCGCAGCTGAGCAGTTCGGCGTCGGCACGGGACACCGGGTCCCGGGCCGGGCGTCCGGCGCCGGTCACATAGATCACCTGGGTGAGTTCCTCGCCGTGGTCCGCGAGGGTCTTGCCGATCAGCTCCGCCACGGCGGTCGGGTCGGTGACATCCGTGCGGCGCAGGCCGTCCCGGGCTCCGGTGTCGGGCTCGGCGAGCCCCCGCACCACGTCGACACCGGCCGCAGCGGCGG
>NZ_JAWOAI010001103.1:0-1193 GCF_033194735.1 Streptomyces sp. W16 | reverse complement strand
AGGTACCCCACGAAGCCGAGGATGGCCACCGTCCAGGACAGCGTGACCGGCCCGAGGCCCATGGCGAGGCCGCCCCGGCCATGGCCGACGGCCATCCAGTCGGCGACGGACGCCCCGAGCGGGCGGGTGATGACGTACGCGGTCCAGAACGCGGCCACCGCGTTCAGGCCGCCCCACTGGTGGGCGACGGCCGGAACGGCGATCGCGACGGCGTACAGGACGGCGGAGCCCAGGTAGCCGAGGCCGATCGTGGCGGTGAGGTCCCCGGCGGCGGTGCCCAGGGCGAACGTGGCCAGCACGGTGGCCCAGTAGAAGAGTTCGCGGCGCCGGGTGTGGATGCTGTGGATGGACAGGGTGCCTTCGGCGCGGTACCAGAGGGCGAAGACCGCGGCCAGCGCGGCCATGAAGAACGGTGTCGAGAGCGTGTACGGCACACCGAGGCCGACGTGCAGGACGTCGGCGGCCATCGTGCCGAAGACGCTGACCATGACGACGGCCGTCCAGTAGATCCAGGCCACGTACCGTCGGACGGCGAACTGCACCGCCAGGGCGGCGACCAGGGCGAGGCCGCCGAGGCCGACGGCGGGGATCGGGCCGAACACGTGGGCCAGGAAGTCGGAGGCCGTCTCGCCCATGCCGGTCGTCAGCACCTTGATGATCCAGAAGTAGACGGTCACCTCCGGCACCTTGCTCGCCGTGTGTCGTACGTGGCCCGAGGGCCGGTGGTGCGTGAGGTGATCTGTCGTCATGGCAGGCACGATGACATGGTGTCCGGCGGTTGCCCCAGCCCCCTTTGCCAGAGCTTTGGCGCTTCTGGTGCGTGAGTTGGCAGACACCCGCCCGAGCCTGAACACAACCTGAACACGACGCCCGAAGGCCTGGTCAGCGGCGTGCGGCCGGTGGTACACGCACCGCTCCCGCGCCTCAACTGGGGCCACGCACAAGGTCAGTTCGCGGGCGCGGGCACATCCGCCGACGATCAGCGTTTCTTGCGTCGCCCGAAGGGTGCCTGGTAGGACTGAGCCGCGCCGTCACGTCACATGTTCGATTCTGCGGGGGTTCATGTGGTCGCCACGGCCGTCAGGTCCTCGCCGCGGCGAGGCCCGGGGGCTCCGCGCCCGGCCCGGCGTCGGCTTCCCGTCGTCGCCAGGCGGGCCACACAGCACGGACTGGTGCTGGCCGCCGTCGCGAGA
>NZ_JAWOAI010001102.1:0-1202 GCF_033194735.1 Streptomyces sp. W16 | reverse complement strand
GCCGCCTCGGCGTCACAGGTCGCCCCGGAGACCACCTGCGGCGGCAGGCCCCGGATGGGGCGTCCGCGGCCGTCCACGAGCCCCGTCTGCCGGGCCAGCTGATCGCCGCCCGCGACCACCCGGACGACGTAACGGGAGCCGCGGCGCAGTCCGCCGGGCGCCATCACGATCAGTTCGGAACTGTGTCCGAAGATCTCCAGGATGTCCCGCTTGAGCCGGCGCGCCGCCATCGCGGTGTCCAGCTCCGCCTCGATCACGATGCGCCCGCTCACCAGGTGGAGGCCTCCGGCGAACCGCAGAATGGCGGAGACCTCCGCCTTCCTGCAGCAGGTCCGGGTGACGGGGAGCCGGGAGATCTCATCCTTCACCGCTGCCGTCATCGCCATGGGCCGATCCTTCCATGCATCCGAAAAATACGGTCGTACGCGGCGGCCAACAGCTCCGGGTCGTGCCTTGGAGTTCCGTCGGTCCGGGCCACCGGCGCCAGCTCGACCGCGGCGTCAAGCCGCTTGGCGGCTTCGGTGAGCGACGCACGATCGGGCACGGCGGCCTCGTCGGCCAGCACCACGTCCAGGGCGAGTTTAGGGGCGTGTCGTCCCAAAACCTCCAAATGACGCTGCGGGGAGAAGCCATCGGTTTCTCCGGGCTGCGGAGCGAGGTTCAGGGAGAGTACCCGGCGCGCCTTCGTCTCGGTGAGCGCGTCGAGCAGTTCCGGCACCAGCAGGTGCGGGATGACGGACGAGAACCAGGAGCCCGGGCCGAGCACCACCCAGTCCGCGTCGAGCACGGCGGCGACGGCCTCGGGCACGGCCGGCGGGTCGTGCGGCACGACGTGCACGGACATCACCTCCCCGGGCGTGAGCGCCACGGTCGCCTGCCCCCGCACGGTGTCGACGTCGTCGGGCCGCGCCGGGTCGTGCCCCTTGACCAGGGCCTGGAGCTCCAGCGGTACGGCGGACATGGGCAGCACGCGCCCGTGCGCGCCGAGCAGCTTGCCGACCAGGTCGAGGGCCTGGACATGGTCGCCGAGCTGCTCCCACAGGGCGACGATCAGCAGATTGCCGACCGCATGCTCGTGCAGGTCGCCCTTGGACTGGAAGCGGTGCTGGATGACCCGGGCCCAGGTCTGGCCCCAGTCGTCGTCGCCGCACAGCGCCGCGAGGGCCTTGCGCAGGTCCCCGGGGGGCAGCACGCCGAGTTCG
>NZ_JAWOAI010001101.1:0-1230 GCF_033194735.1 Streptomyces sp. W16 | reverse complement strand
AGCGCCCGCCCGGTAGGCGTGAACACCGGCCTCCCGACCATGCCCACCATGCCGACGGTCCCCGCGGCCCGCTCCATGCCGACCCAGCCGACGGCGGGCAGCCCCACCCTCCGCGACGAGGCCAGGCCGACGGCCTTCCCTGGCCCGCGCAACGGCTGATTCCGCCACCGAACCTTGTCTGCCTCCCGGACGAAGACCGGGAGGCAGCTGCATGCCGGAGCCACGGACGGCGGACCCCACGTCAGAACGGCGAACGGCGAACGGCCGGTGCGAGGCAGCTGCAGCTGAATGCCGGGGGCACGGACGGTCGGCCGCCGACGGCGAGAACCCCTACGGGAAAGGTCCACTTCTCGGCGGACGGCGAACGGGCGGTGCGCGGGTGGGAGACAATCCGAGGCCGAAGGCCGAGGCTCACCCGATGTCCGGCGGATCAACACGCACCCGCACCACATCCCCCCCACCCCGAGCCATCCGAACAGCCTGCGCAGCCTTCAACGCGGCAGCCAACGCCCCCCCGCTCCCCGGCCGCACCCGAATCAACGCCCGCTCCCACTGCTCCCCAACAGGCGGTCCCCCCACCCGCCGAGGCCCCCCTGCCGTAGCGACCGGCACCGGGACAGGCCCCAACACCTCAGCATCGGGCGGCAGTTCAACAGCAGCAAGAAACTCCGCCACAGCCCCCGCCACCCCGGCCACCGCAGCCATCCGAGACACCGGCGGAAACCCCAGCTCGGCCCGCTCGGCAAGCTCCCGCACCGCATGCCCCACGGGATCCCACCGCACCAGCGCCTGCACAGGCCGCAGGGTGGGTTCCGCAACCACGACGACGGTCCCCCCAACCCCCTGCGGCCGTACCAGCGAACTCGCCGCGATCCACCGCCGCAACGCATCCTCCCCGGCCCGCAGATCAGGCCGCCCGAGCATCGCCCAGCCATCCAGCAGCAACGCCGCCGCGTACCCCCCGTCGGCAACCGGCTCGGCCCCCGGTGTACTCACGACCAGCGCGGGAGTCCCCGGCACAGTGTCGAGCACCTGCTCCCGCCCGGACGTCCGCACCGGCACCGCAGGAAACGCCCGCCCCAGCTCCTCCGCCGTCCGCCGCGCCCCCACGACCTGGGCCCGCAACCGGAACCCCCCGCACTCGGGGCAGTGCCAGGAGTTCTCCTCGACCCCGCACCACCCGCGCCGCAGCACGCCCGCGTCCTGCGCCTCCAACGGCCCGGCGCAGTG
>NZ_JAWOAI010001100.1:0-1250 GCF_033194735.1 Streptomyces sp. W16 | reverse complement strand
GCCGTGGCGGCCGTGGCAGCAGGAGTGCTGGCCGCCCGGGGGTCCAGCTCGGACGGCAGGGCCGCTGCCGTCGCCGACGGGCTGCCGCACACCACCGTCGAGGTCGCGACCTCCGGCTGCGGCAGCGGCTGGACGCACCCGCAAGCCGGGCACCAGGTCTTCGAGCTGCACAACACGTCGAGCACAGCGGCCGAGGTGTATTTGACCGATCCGACGACCGGCGCGGTCTACGGCGAGGTCGAGGGGCTGGCGCCGGGGACGGTACGGCCGCTCGGCGTGACCCTGGGCAACGGTTCCTACGCCTTCAAATGTCTGCCCGACGACGCCGACGCCGTGACCGGGCCCACCGTGCGGATCACCGGGTCGAAGGTGAGGAGCGGACCGGCGGCCGTCCCGATCACCCAGCAGGAGTTGATCCCGCCGACGCTCGCCTACCAGAAGTGGATCCAGGCCCGGACCGTCGAACTGGCCCGGAAGACCGACGAGTTGCGGGCCGCCGTCGATCGCGGTGATCTCGCAGCGGCCCGCAAGGCGTGGCTGCCCGCACATCTGGTCTACGAGCGGATGGGCGCCGCCTACGGCACGTTCGGCGACTCCGACGGGGCGATCAACGGCACCACGGCCGGGCTGTCCGGCGGGGTGCGCGACGCCGGGTTCACCGGGTTCCACCGGGTCGAGTACGGGCTGTGGCACGGCGAGTCGGCGAGCGGGCTGCGTGGTCCGGCGGACCAACTCGCCAAGGACGTCCGCGCGTTGGAGAACAGCTGGCCCTCCCAGCGGATGGATCCGGCCGACACCGGGCTGCGCGCGCACGAAATCCTGGAGAACACCGTGCAGTTCGAACTGACCGGCCGTACCGACTACGGCAGCGGCACCAACCTGGCCACCGCCCGCGCCAACCTCGACGGCACCCGGGTGCTGCTCGGACATCTGGGCCCGCTGCTGAAGACCCGGGACACGGGCTACGGCGAACTCGGCGACTGGATGGACCGGGCGCAGCACACCCTGGACGGCTTCGAGCACTCCGGGAAGTGGACGCCGTTGGCTCAACTCAGCCGTCCGCAAAGGGAGAAGGTCGACTCCGACCTCGGTGGACTGGTCGAGCGGCTGGCCGATGTGGCCGCCCTCACGGACGTACGGAGGACCGCGTGAAGCGCGGATACGAGGTGGGCCGCCGGGGCTTCCTGGCGAGCGCGGCGGCCGTGGCCGGTGCCGGTCTGGTGGCAGCCGACCGGGGTACGGCCTCGGCA
>NZ_JAWOAI010001099.1:0-1257 GCF_033194735.1 Streptomyces sp. W16 | reverse complement strand
CCTCGGCGGGCAGCATGTCGAGCCGGCTCAGCACCAACGCGCGTAGCGACGTGGGCACCGGCAGCGGCTCGCCGGGTCTGGGCGGGGTCGGGTTCTCGGCGAGGGCGCGGCCCAGTTCGAGGGCGAACAGCGGATTGCCGCCGCTGGTGCGGTGGATCTCGCGGACGGTGGAGCGGGGCAGCCCGGTGTAGCCGCGGTCGTCGAGCAGCGCCGAGACCTGGGCCCGGGAGAGCGGGCTGAGCCGGAACGCGAGGGTGTCCGGCGGCGAGGCGTTCAGATAGCGGTCGTACTCCTGGCCCTCGGTGCGCACCGCGAAGATCATCTGGACCTGGGTGTCGCCGAGGCGGCGGGCGGCGAAGCCGAGGAGTTCCGCGCTGGCCGGGTCCAGCCACTGCAGATCGTCCGCCACGACGAGGACGGGGCCGTCGGCGGCCAGCGCGCGCAGCGCGGACAGGACGGCGAGGCGCAGGGCGAGGCCGTCGCGCTGGAGGGAGGACTCGCCGCGTCCGGTGAGCGCGGATTCCAGTGCCGTGCGCTGGGCGGCGGGGAGCCGCTCGGACACCTCGTCCAGGACCAGACCAAGGAGGTCGGCGAGGGCGAGGAAGGGGAGATGGGATTCGGACTCCGTGGCCGAGCAGCGCAACACGGTCCGTGCCGAGTCGCCGTATTCCGCGCTCAGCGCCCGCAGGACGGTCGACTTTCCTATTCCGGCGGGGCCGTGGAGCAGCACACTGCCACCGCCGGCGAGCTGGTCACGGGCGGCGTTGAACATCTCCTCCCGGCCGATGACCAGGTCGGGGCGGGTTCTGGCAGGCTCCTTGAAGTCCCGTCGCACGGTCACCGCTCCCCTCGTGTGTCGTGTCCGGGCCAATATTAGGCAATCAGTCCTTGAAATTCGGAGGGACGGGGTCGTGAGGGAAATAACAACTGTGCAGCATCAGGAAATTCAAAGCTCCGATGAATGAATAGGCAGGCCGCCACCCGGGTTCTCCTCACGGCAGCACCCCCGCCCGCCGCGCCGCCACCACGGCCTCCCCGCGGGTGTGCGCGCCGAGCTTCCGCATCGCCGAGCGCAGATACCCCTTCACCGTCTCCGACCGCAGCCCGAGCCGCTCCGCCGCCACCGCGTTCGTCGCCCCGGCCGCCACACACGCCAGTACGTCCAGCTCCCGGGGCGCCAGCTCCACCTCCCCGGTAGCCGCCTCGGCGGTCAACAGGCCGCAGGCGTCCAGGAGTTCGGCCCGCAGCGCCGGGTCC
>NZ_JAWOAI010001098.1:0-1259 GCF_033194735.1 Streptomyces sp. W16 | reverse complement strand
GGGTCGGGCAGCGGCGGGCCGTCGTCGACCGCGAACCCGTACCGCGTGCCGTCGCCCGCCTCCGCCTCGCCGCTCCACCACCCCACGCGCTCGGGATCGCGTTCCAACGCGCGCGTGGCGCCCTCGCGATGGAGCGTCACACGGTCTGCCTCTGGTGCCCACACCTCGAACTGCACGGACGGTTCCCCTTCGTCTGCTCACCGGGATGTAGCCCGTCCATCGTGCTTCAAACGAGATCAATCCGCTTTTGAATCCACCCCTTTGGCGCAGGTGTCGTCATCTTCGCGCGCGTGCGGGTCGTTTCCGCGTCTTCTGGACACCCGGGGTTCACTGCCCGACAATCACGAGCGTGACGTCGTCCTTCGAGTTCCACACGTACCCCGCGCGGTTGTCCGACGCGGAGCGCGACAAGGCGCTCAAGGTTCTCCATGACGGCGTCGCCATGGGACGGCTTTCGCACGACACCTTCATCCGGCGCATGGAGCTGGCGCTCGCCGCCCGCCGGTCCGAGGAACTCGTGGCGCTCACCGCCGACCTGCCCACCGAAAGCCGCCTCTCGCGCGTCCTGTTCGGCACCGTGGAGGCCGTCTCCGGGTTCACCGTACGGCTGCGCAGGGCTTGGCAGGCCGAGCGGCTTCCCAAGCTGCTGCTGCCCCACCCGGGCAACGGACACTCGCTGCGCATCGGCCGCGACCCCGCCAACGGGCTGCGCCTGACTCACGAGACGGTGTCCCGGGTGCACGCGGAACTCAGCCGCCAGGGCGGCATGTGGGTGCTGCGCGACCTCGGTTCGACCAACGGCACCACGGTCAACGGCCGTCGGGTGATCGGTGCGGCCGTCGTCCGCGAGGGCGATCAGATCGGCTTCGGACGGATGGCGTTCCGGCTCGCCGTGAACTGAGCTCGGACCGAGCCGGGACCGGGCCCGAACACAGCCTCACCTCACCTCTGGCCTGGGCATTACCCGATGTGGCGATCTCGGATGTGCGTGAAATCCCTTTGCGTACGGCGGTGTTGACGTACCCCTCGGGCCGTGACTGACTGTGCGTACACCATGCACATCAGGTGAACCGACGGCACCACATTTGTGGAGGTGTGCCCTGCCACCACTCCTCCGCTACCCGTCCGTGGACGAGTTGGGGGCCCAGGCCGCCGCGCTCGTCGCCCGCCGCCCCCAGGACGCCCGGCTGCGCCGTGTCGGGACCTCCCGCGCCGGTACGCCCCTGTGGCTGCTCTCCGTGGGCCACGGCAGCCGCCAG
>NZ_JAWOAI010001097.1:0-1265 GCF_033194735.1 Streptomyces sp. W16 | reverse complement strand
AGGTAACCGCAGTGCCGCCACAGGAAACCGACATGGCCGACCATCTCCACGGCCGCCGCCGCCAGAGCGCCGTCCCGCTCCCCCTCGCCGCCCGGCTCGGTGAGCGCGCAGTCGACGGCCGTGCGCAGATTGGCGTGTTCGGTCAGCACGCGCTCGCACCAGGCGACCTGCCGTCCGGTGTTCCACTCGGCGCAGCCCTCGCGGGCGAGGCGGGCGTAGTGGTCGCGGTGGCGTCGGCGTACGGCGCGTTCCTCGCCGAGGGCGTGCAGCCAGTCGGCACCGTACTCGCGGACGGTGTCGAGCATCCGGTAGCGGGCCGAGATGACGGCGTCGGGCAGGACGATGGACTGGGCGACGAGCCGGTCGAGCAGCCCGGCGATCCGTTCCGGGGGCAATGGTCCGCCCGCGCAGACCTGCCGGACGGTGTCCAGACAGAATCCGCCGCTGAAGACGGAGAGCCGCGCCCACAGCAGCCGTTCGAGAGGAGCACACAGTTCGTGGCTCCAGCCGATGGCGGTGCGCAGGGTCTGGTGACGGGGCGGGCGTTCACCGGGGGCGGCGACGAGCAGGTCGAGGGGCGAGGACGGGGCGGGTGAGGGAGAGGGAGGTGGGGTGGGCAGGCGTTCACCGAGGCGGGTGTGGAGCTGGTCGAGGGTGAGTTCGGTGAGGCGGGCGGCGGCCAGTTCGAGGGCCAGGGGTATGCCGTCGAGGCGGCGGCAGACGGCGATGGCGGTGGCGCGGGCGGCCGAGTCGCCGTCCCTCAGGGGGCGTCCGGCGGCTGCGGCACGCTCGGCGAACAGGGCTACGGCGTCACCGGCACCGGTACTCGTGCCAGTAACGGCATCGGCATCGGCATCGGCATCGGTGAGGTCGCCGGGTCGGCCGTCCACAGGCAGTGGTTCGAGGTGGAGGACGTCCTCGCCGGGCAGCGCGAGCCGTTCCCTGCTGGTGAGCAGGACGCGCAGACCGGGCAGGCGGGAGCGCAGCGCGGCGGTGAACCTGGCGCAGTCGGCGAGGACGTGCTCGCAGGAGTCGAGGACGAGCAACAGCCTTCTGTCGTGCGCCCATTCGGTGATGACGTCGATCACCGGGCGCGTCGACTGGTCGGCGAGCCGAAGGGTCTCCATGACGGCGAGGTCCACGAGTCCCGAGGTGCGCAGGGGGGAGAGTTCGGTCAGCCAGACGCCGTCGGGGTAGGCGTCCCGGACCTGCGCCGCCGCACGCAGCGCGAGCCGGGTCTTGCCGACCCCGCCGACCCCGACGAC
>NZ_JAWOAI010001096.1:0-1269 GCF_033194735.1 Streptomyces sp. W16 | reverse complement strand
CGCTGGAGCTGGTGCCCGGCCTGGCCGCGGACTGGACGCACACCTCGCCGGCCGACACCACGATGGCGTACGTCGGCAGCGTGGACGCGTTCGGGCGCCGGCTGCCGTTACGGGCGGCGGCGATGCTGCTGCGGGTGCTGCGGGAGACCGACGACCGCGCGGCACCGCTGCTCGAACACCTCGTCGCGTCCTGGAGCGACGCCTTCGCGGAACGCTTCCGCGCCCGCTGGGTGCCGCTGGAGCACCAGGTGGAGCATCAGTCCCGCACGGTCGTTGCGGCGGCGCTGTACGCGCGCGAGCAGCGCGAGCAGGCGGGGGAGATCGGCGAGGCCTCACGCGCGCGTGCTCAACGCTCGGCCTGACCCCGCCCGCGCCGCTCAGCCGTCCAGCGCGAAGACGTCTCCGGTCCGTGCCGCCATGACGCAGCGGTTCGAGAAGGTCCTCGTGTAGTCGACCTGACGCCCCTTCCACTCCCCGCGCGCGTAGGCGGTCACCGGGGCGTAGATCATCGGGCAGAACACGCTTCTGGCCGGGATGGCGTCGATGTCACCGCCCACCGCAGCCAGTTCGGCACAGGCCTCGGTCGCGTGGGCGTGGCCCTGGGGCGGGTCGCACAAAAGCAGTGTCCCGCGTGTGTCACTGGACCGGCTGTCGCCATGGGTGACGGTGAGGTAGAGCCAGTCGCCCTGGAGGCCGTGCCGGGTCTCCGCCCGGGCAGGTGCCTGGCCGGCGGCGAGGAGCACGGCCGCTGCCAGCAGGGCACCCCGGAGGGCGGTCGTTCGGGAGGTGTACGTCATTCCCGATGCATCGGCACCGCGGTCTCCGTACCCCAGCCCGGCTCACCCGAACGGGAGGACACGGGCATGTGCCGCCGGGCCAGTTCGAACGCGCTGAGCACCACCCGCGACTGGTACTCGACCTGGCGTGCGACGGAGATCCAGCGTGCCCCGAAGCCGTCCCGGTAGTCGGCGCACCACTCGTCGATCAGCCGGTCCAGCTCCGGCAGCACACCAGCCGGGTCGCTCCCGGAGGCGACGACGAGCTGGTACAACAGCCCGGCCGTGCGCAGGGCGAGACGCCGGCCCGCGATGCGCAGGGCCGCGAGATGCGCGGTGTTGAGCGGCGGCAGCGGGCGCGCGGCACTGGTGTCGACATCGGGATCCCACGCGTCGGCGAGCCCCGGGCAGACCAGTAAGTAGTCGTCGACCGGCGCGAGCAGCCGCGCGGCGTCGGGCACGAGAAGGGTTCGGGACAGCAGGCCGGGCGTGG
>NZ_JAWOAI010001095.1:0-1287 GCF_033194735.1 Streptomyces sp. W16 | reverse complement strand
CGGCGAGTACGGCGGGTAGGCGTCGCTGGCGCCCAGGCCGATGACGGCCTCGGGGGTCCCTTTCTCGGTGGACAGATGCGCGGCCCGGCGCAGCACGACGTCCGCGTCCGGGCCGCCGTCCTCGGGCTCCTCGCCGTGCATCACCGCCTCCAGCAGGTCCACGCTCGCGAAGTCGGCGAACCTCGGGACGACCAGTTCGGCGAGTTCCCGCGCGGTGCGGTCGAGGTCGAGGGTCGTGCCGACGGAGACGGCGGCCTCGTCGAGCACCGCGAGCCGCTGCCGCGCCCAGTGCTGCTCGCTGCTGTCGAATCCGGCCATCCCGACCGCGCACACCTCGCCCCGGTCGTCCCGGACCGGCCACAGCTCCAGGTTCCAGGCGTGTTCGCGGATTCCGGACGGAGCGCGGGTGTGGCTCTCGTAGTGCGCCGGTTTGCCGGTGGCCGCCACGTCGCGCAGTGCCTGGAGGGTGCCCAGCTGGTCGACGTCCGCCGGCAGGCCGTAGGGGAAGGCGTGGCCGCGCAGGGCCTCCTCGCCGAGCCCCATGACCTCGCAGGCCACGGCGTTCAGCCGCAGGTACCGCTGCGAGGCGTCGAACACCGACATCGAGAACGACGCCTGGCGGAACGCGCGCTCCGTCAGCGCGCGCTCGTCGTCGTCCCCGCGGGCGGGATCCATGGGATCAGTGTGCTCCCGCCCTCGGACGCCAACAACCGGGCGCCGGGCCAGGCGTCCGGGGCCGACGGGATCGAACGAATACTTGGGGTCCGTAAATGCTGTGAAGTGCCCCACGACGGGTAGTTCTTAACTCAGCGCCTCTTCCGCGTGAACACCTCCACTCAAAGGAACTGTGGTCTTGGCTCTCGCGTACCCTGACGCCCCGTCAGCCCGTCGACCCGGGCGTACCTGGACTATTCGCATCACAGGTCACCGCGACCGTACCGCCTCGGTCAGCTGCTCCTCCGGGTGCGGCATGCCCGCCCGGTCGCGCGACATCCCGGCCCTGCGCCGCTTCGCCGAGGCCCATGCGGCGGCCCATGTCAGAGCGGCGACCGTACGTCCCGACGCGGCCTGCGGCTGCCGGCGGCAGCGATGTGCGGCGCACGAGGGAACCCGGGTCGACTGCTCGGGCTCGGTGCTGCTCGTGCTGCGGCACGATCCGGCGGTCGGCCAGGTGTGGACCCTGGCCGAGGTCTGCGCGGCCTGTGCCGCGCTGATGACGCACACCCGGGTCGTCGGCAAGCCAGTGCCGCGCACCCGGCCGCCGCGCCAGGAGACGGTCGTCCCCCT
>NZ_JAWOAI010001094.1:0-1287 GCF_033194735.1 Streptomyces sp. W16 | reverse complement strand
GCCGCGCGCAGCGCCGTTCCTCCTCGGCCGCCCACTCTCGCGCCCGGGCCCGCCGGACTGACCCCCGTCTTCAAGAACGGTCCGCGGGCGTACGGCAAGACCGTCGCGCTGACCTTCGACGCCGACATGACCGCCGATCAGGGACCGCGCGCGGCGGCCGGCGAGCACTTCGACAATCCGCGGCTCATCGCGACGCTGCGGACGCTGAGGGTGCCGGCGACCGTGTTCATGACCGGTCGGTGGGCCGACGAGTACCCGGCCGAGGCCCGCGACATCGGGCGTGACCCGCAGTTCGAGATCGCCAACCATTCGTACAGCCACTACGCGTTCACCGGCGACTGCTACGGCCTGCCGACCGTGTCCCGGGACCGGATGAAGGCCGATGTGGAGCGGGCGTACACGGCCTTCAAGATGGCGGGCGTGCCGAACGCGATGCCGTACTTCCGCTTCCCCGGCGGGTGTTACGACCGGCAGGCGCTGAAGACGCTGAGCGCGGTCGGCGTCACGGCGGTGCAGTGGGACGTGGTGAGCGGGGACGCCTTCGCGACGGACTCCGA
The DNA here is from genome assembly GCF_033194735.1 of Streptomyces sp. W16. Lineage (NCBI taxonomy): Bacteria > Bacillati > Actinomycetota > Actinomycetes > Kitasatosporales > Streptomycetaceae > Streptomyces > Streptomyces sp. W16. The sequence continues at coordinate 730 of NZ_JAWOAI010001094.1, read as the reverse complement.
TGCGGTGGCCCAGCAGGTGCTGGAGGGTGTGAAGCCCGGGTCTGTCGTCGTCATGCACTGCACCCGCAGCGCCGCCCCGGCGACCGAACGGGCCGTCCGCATGATCGTGCCCGAGCTGCGGAAGAAGGGGTACCGGTTCGTGAAGGTCTCCGAGCTGATCGGGGCGGCGGACCGGCACCATTGAGCACCCTGCGCTCCTCGTACGCTGGTCGCATGAGCGACGAAGAGCCGGCGCCGGCGTACGCGGAGTGTGTGCTGTGCCAGGAGCCGACCGAGTACCCGGAGTCGTACAAGGGGATCACCTTGTGTCCTGTGTGCGAGTGGCAGGAGGCGCAGCGCACCGCCTGTTCAGGGTGAGCGGCGGGAGGTGAGGGCGCAGGTCACGGCGGCCACGACCGCCGTGACCAGAACCGCCCCGGCCAGGGGGAGCAGCGGGACCGGGACCGTGCCGGACTGCGAGCCGGTCACCAGGCCGCTGACCGCCGCCCGAGCCGGTGAACCGGTCACCACCACCGACAGCAGTGCCGCCAGCAGCATCGCGGGCACCGCCCGGCCGGGTGAGCGCAGCAGCGGCCAGTTGGTGAGCGCGCCGACCGCCATGCCGAGCAGGGCGCAGACCAGGACGGCGAGCAGACCGGCCGTCCCGGCGGCGAGGAGCGGTACCCGGGTGCGGTGATCGGCGCTCGCCGGGTCGCTGATCAGCGTGACGACGAGGGTGGCCGCCGTGCCG
>NZ_JAWOAI010001093.1:0-1296 GCF_033194735.1 Streptomyces sp. W16 | reverse complement strand
CCCGCCCGTCGAGCGGGCCAGGTAGACCACGCCCATGCCGCCCGCACCGAGCCGGCCGAGCAGCCGGTAGCCGCCGATGAAGGGCGGGTCGCCGGCCTTGAGCGCGTGCACTCCCGCGCTCGCCGCCGAGTCCGCCCCGCCCACCGCTACACCTTGGCGGAGGCTTCGCCGAGGAAGCGGAACCGGCCGCCCTCGACCTGGTGCAGGAACACGCCGGAGCCGTTGAACGTGCCGTCCGCCTTGAAGGCGAAGTCCTTGGTGATGCCCTTGTAGCGGCTCTTGCGCAGCAGGCTCACCAACTCCCGCCGCTTCGGCGGCTGTTGGCCCTTCGTCGCCTTGACCAGTTCCTGGATGACGAGGTTGACGGTGTCGTACGCCTCGGCCGCGTAGTAGCCGGGCGCGGAGCCGAAGCGCTTGCGGAAGGCCGCGGTGAACGCCGCCGCCGCGGGCACGGCGGTGGCATCGACGAAGGAGGCCGCCAGCAGCCAGCCCTCGGCCGCGTCCCCGGCCGACTTCAGGAACTCCGGGTCGAGTACGGCCTGTGGCGCGAACCGCGGCTTCTCGAAGCCGGCCGCCGACAGCGCGCGGGCCACCCGGGCCGCGCCCGGCGCGTAACCGGCGTAGACGAAGGAGTCGATCCCGGCCCGCAGCATGTCGGTGACCACGGGCCCGACGTTCCGGGTGTTCGCCGGGATCACCCGGGGGTAGGGCGGGATGCCGTAGGAGCGCAGCATCAGGGTCGCTCCCTGGGAGGACTCCCAGCCGTAGGTCTGCGCGGTGCGGTCCTCCAGCAGTCCGGGCAGCCGTATCCCCTTCTGCTGTGCGACACGGGTGGCGATCTGGAGGGACATCAGCGCGTCGGAGGCGCGGCACTGGAGGTAGCACCGGTGCTCCTGCGAGGTCAGCAGCAGTGCTCCGGACGAGACGGACAGCAGCGGCAGGAGAGCCCCGTCGTACGCGGGGAGGACCTTGAGGGCCGTCTCGTTGCTGGACGGGCCGAGCACGGCCAGCACGTCCGCGTCCTGGATCAGCTTCTCGGCCGCGGCCGGTGCGCGCACCTCGCTGCCGGCGTCGTCCGCGGTCTTCACGGTGAGCGTGAAAGGCTTGTTCTTACGGGAGTTGAACTGCTCGACCGCCAGCCGCGCGCCGCGCTCCTGCGCCTGTCCCGCCGCTCGCTGCGGCCCGCTGAGATCCGCCTGCACGCCGATGGCCCAGTGCGGGGTGGGCGGTGCCGATGTGCCCGCGGTGTCGTCGTCGCGCAGGGCGGCCCAGGCCGCGGTTCCGCCCGCGGCCAGC
>NZ_JAWOAI010001092.1:0-1307 GCF_033194735.1 Streptomyces sp. W16 | reverse complement strand
GCGAAGGCCGGCGCGGCGCCGAGGGTGGCGGGCACGGTCAGGGCCGCCGACGCGGCCAGGGAGCCGCGCAGGACGCTGCGGCGGGCGGGGAACGGACGATGCGACATGGGGTTGCGCCTCCACGGACGGGATGCGGTCAGGGTGCACCGCCACAACTACTGGTGCGCCGCAGCGCGTACGGAAACCACGGGTGAACAACGGAACGCGGTGACTCAGCGGCCGTCCGGTCGCATGGTGCCGGCCATGAGACGTACACCCGCGCGGATCCGACCGGGAGACAGATGCGCGTACCCCAGGACCAGCCGTACGACGGCGTCGTCGGCACGCGCGTGTGCGTAGGCGGTGAGCGGGCGCACGGCGACACCGGCGGAGGCCGCCCGGTCCAGGAAGTCGTCCTGGGGGCCGTACTTCTCCGGGAGTTCGGCGATGACGTGCAGTCCTGCGGCGATCCCGGTCACCTCCGCTCCGGGGAAGTGCTCCTCCAGGGCGGCGACGAGAGTGTCGCGCCGCTGCCGGTAGGCGCGCTGGCAGCGGCGCAGCTGACGGTCGTAGTCGCCGCGTTCCAGGAAGCGGGCGAACAGCGCCTGATCGAGGGTCGGGTGGCCGAGATCCATGGTCCGCTTGCGCTCGACGACCTCGTCGGCCAGGGACTCGGGCACCAGCAGCCAGCCGAGCCGCAGTCCCGGGGCGAGCGATTTGCTGACCGAGCCCGCGTAGGCGACACGCTCCGGATCGAGGCCCTGGAGCGCGCCCACGGGGGCTCGGTCGTAGCGGAAGTCGCCGTCGTAGTCGTCCTCGAAGACCAGCCCGTCCACCGACCGCGCCCATTCGAGGAGTTGGGCACGCCGCCGCGCGGAGTAGGCGATGCCCGTGGGGAACTGATGGGCGGGCGTCACCACCACGGCCCGCACACCGGACGTCCGCAGCGGCCCGATCGCCAGGCCCTCGGCGTCCAGGGGCAGCGGTACGGTACCGACGCCCGCCGAGGCGTACAGGGCGTCGTGCTGGGGGCTGCCCGGGTCCTCGACGCCCACGGTGCGCATCCCGCGCGCGTGGAGCACGAATCCGAACAGCGTCGTCGCCTGCGCCACTCCGGAGACCACGATCAGCCGCTCCGGATCGGCGACCACACCCCGGCGCCGCGCCAGCAGTTCCGCCAGAGCCGTACGCAGCCGGGGCAGCCCGCGCGGATCGGGATAGCCGAGCAGTTCGTGCGGCTACTGAGCCAGCACACCGCGCTGCGCGGCGGCCCAGGCGGAGCGGGGGAACAGCGACAGGTCCGGTGTGCCGGGCACGAAGTCGACCCG
>NZ_JAWOAI010001091.1:0-1320 GCF_033194735.1 Streptomyces sp. W16 | reverse complement strand
CGGCCGCCGTCCGGCGCGGCCACTACCAGCACCGCGCCGCCGTCCTCGTCCGCTCGGCCGACGACATCGCCCGCTCCTTCGCAGACCTCGACGCGGACGACGGCGTCCCGGCGGTCAGCCTCGGCCGGGTGAAGGCCCTGCGACCCGTCGACACCGCTTTCGTCTTCTCCGGACGCGGACCCCAGTGGCCCGGCATGGGCCGCGGACTGGCGCGCCACAGTGCCGCCTTCCGCGACCGGCTCCAGGAGTGCGACGCCCTGATGCGTCCGCTGCTGGGCGTGTCCGTGTCCGAACTCGTCACCGGCAAGGACGACGCGGCCCGCGAACGGCACTGGCAGCCCGTGCTCTTCGCCTTCCAGGCGTCACTGACCGCGATGTGGCAGGCGGTGGGCATCACGCCGTCAGCCGTCGTCGGCCACAGCGTCGGCGAGGTCGCCGCCGCGTACGCCGCCGGGGTGCTCACACTGGAGGACGCGGTCACCGTCATCTGCGCCCGCCACCAGGCCGTCGCCCGTGCGGCCGAGGGCACGATGGGCGTGGTGGCACTCGCCGCCGAAGACGCCGAGAAGCTCCTCGCGGAGATCGGGGGCGGCGGCGCCGACCACCAGGTGTGGGTGGCCGCCGTGAACAGCGGGAGCTCCACCGTCCTCGCCGGCACCCGCGCCGGGCTCGACGAGGTCCACGCCCGGCTCGCCGAAAGCGGCGTCGACTACCGCGCGGTGGACGTCGACTTCCCGTCGCACAGCCCGCTGATGGCTCCGGCCGCCGCCTGGCTGCGGGGCGAAATCGCCGGGATCCGCCCGCATCCCGCGACGGTCCCGCTGTACTCCACGGTCACCGGGACGCTCGCCGACGGCACCACCTGGGACGTCGCATACTGGGCGGACAACCTCACCGGGACCGTCCGCTTCGCCGACGCCCTACGGCAGTTGAGGGACGCCGGGACCACCGTCTTCCTGGAGATCGGCCCGCACCCCGTGCTCGTCCCCGCCGTCGAGGAGGAGAACGAGTCCGCCGGCCACGAGGCCGCGGTCCTCGCCTCCGCGCGCCGCGACGCCGACACCACCACCTGGCTCGGCTCCCTCGGCGACCTGTACTGCCTCGGGGCGGACATCCACTGGGAAGGGCTCTACCCGAGCGGCAACTTCGTCCCACTGCCCGGACAGCCGTGGCAGCGCGAGCGGTTCTGGCTCCCGGACGAAGCCGCCCTCGACCAGGAAACGGAAACCCCGGTCCCCGGCAGCCGGGCGAGCACGACAGCCCGCGCTGCCGCCGGGAACACCTCCGTACCGGCCCGCGACAGCCGCGCGGAGCACCCGG
>NZ_JAWOAI010001090.1:0-1326 GCF_033194735.1 Streptomyces sp. W16 | reverse complement strand
AGAGGCCGCCGACCCCGCCCGGCTCAGGGTCCCGACCCTGATCTTCCACGGACCCGACGACACCGTCGCCCCCTGGTCCCTCTCCCGCCGTCTCGCCGCCCGACGCCCCGACCTGATCACCCTCCAGCCGGTCGCCCGGGCCCCGCACAGCGCCATGTGGAACGCCGACCCGGCCGCCTACGAGGAGATCCTGCGCCGCTTCCTGACTCCGCTGATGTAACCCCGGCCCACCCACCCGCACGCCCCCCTCCGGCCTTCCGTTTAGCCCTGTACCACTGGCCTGAACCCGGTCCCCAGCAGCCCGCGGGACCCCCTGCCTTGGCCCTCCCCGTCGCCCGCCGTGACATTCCGTTTGGGTTTTCGGACCGTCAACCGGAAGACTGCACCCGTGACGTCCCGTATCCCGCGCGACTCCAGGCTTCGACTCGTCCGCCCGCGACCCCTGGCCGCCGCCCCCCGAGCGATGAACCAGCGGCGCTCGCGCCGCCCCGCACCCCGCCCTCCGGAGGGCACACCGGCCCCCGCGGAACTGGCCAGAATGGCACGCTCCGGCCTGGCCGGAGCGGCCCGCGTCGCCCACTGGGCCGACGCCGCACTACGCCCCGGCCGTGACGGCGCGAGCCCCGACGGCAAAGGCACCCTCTCCGAAGCGACCGCCGAACTCGCGGCCGAGGATCTGGGCCTGGCCCCGGCTCAGGTCCGCGCCGACTGGGACACCGCCCGCCTCGCCGGCCTCGTCGAGGTGCATGGCGACAGCGCCCGCCCCGGCTGGCGGCTGCGCGCCTGGGACCGCGACGACAGCGCCGTACTGCGCGGCTGGGTCGCCCTCTTCGACGCCTGGTCGCTCGCCCACCCGGAACCCCGGGAGCACGAGCCCTCCGCCGTCGCCGAGGTCGTCTCGGCCATGCCTCAGGTGCTCTCCTTCCTCCAGCTGTCCGCCGGGCCCGTCCCCGTCGCCCAGCTCCTCGACCTCCTCGGCCAACGCGTCACCGAACTGCGCACCGAGCGCTGCGAGATCCCCTACGGCCCGCAGCCCGAGCCGGTCCAGCAGCCCCCGGCCGGCACCGACGACGCCCCGCTCGACCCCCTCCTCGACTGGGCCCTGCACGCCCTCGCCTCCGTCGGTGCCCTCACCTACGGCGACGCCCAGGCCACCCTCACCCCGCTCGGCAGCTGGGCGGTCTGGGTCAAGCTGGAGCAGATCTGCGTGGCCGCGCAGAGCCCCGCCGGGAACATCGAGCAGTCCGCCGAGGACATGCTCCGCGGCTGCTCCCAGCTCCGCCCGAACGCCGCCCGCGCCGAATACCGCGCCTGGCTCGCCGCCCG
>NZ_JAWOAI010001089.1:0-1329 GCF_033194735.1 Streptomyces sp. W16 | reverse complement strand
CGGTCGCGTGCGGGGTCGCGGGCAACGGCCGCTCGTCGTCGAACCAGCGGGTCAGCAGCGGCTGTACGGCGGTGGGGTCGGCGGCGAGCAACTCGGCGGCGGCGTCGAGGAATCGGGGCCCGCCGCCGTCCTGCGGGGCACCGTCGGCGAGCACCAGCCGCCGCAGCAACTCGAACCGCTCGGCCTCCGGCAGCGCCAGCGCGGTCCAGAATTCCGGCGCGAACTCCGCCGGTACGTCGTCGTGTTGCTGCCGTCGTCCCACCAACTGGTCGGCGAGCAGCCGCAGTACTCCGCTGTACGGCGTCGCGTCGGGCACCCGTACCAGCACCTCGGCGAGCAGTCGCGCGGCCCACCAGGAGTGCGGGTCCGCGTCCAGAGCCTGCGCCAACTCCCCCAGCCGTAGGGCGAGTTGACCGGTGCCGTGCTCGCGGGCGAGGAGCAGCAGGGCCTGTACGACGGGGCCGATACGGTGGTGCGGGACGGGGAGGGGATGCCCGGTCCGCTGGGTGCGCGGGCGGTACACCAGGGCGCGCAGTGCCTCGTCGAGATCGAGATGCGTGCCCTGGATCCAGTCGGCCAACTCCTCGTGGGCGAAGCGGTATCCGCTGCCGGCCGGCACGAGAAGCCCCTCGGTGAGAACGGCGGACGCCCACCCGGTACCGCCGCCGAGCCGCGCCGGTGCGGGACCCCAGGGGAACACCGCCTCGAACGCCTCCCGGCCCAACTCCCCCTGCCCCGGCCCGAGACTGCGCCGCGCCGCTTCGTGCACCTGTCCGGACACCTTGGCGGCGAGCCGTCGTACGGCGGTGCCGCGCAGGCCGTTCTCGGCGGCGAGGCGGACGGCGATGCGGAGGCACATGAGGTCGAGGTAGGCCGAGAACACGTCGTCGCGGTGGAGTTGGGCGGCGGGGGCCGCGGGCAGTGCGGCGAGCACCTCGGAGAGCAGCCGGAGGGTGAGGGGGTGCCGGGCGTCGGGGTCGGCGAGGAGGTCCTCCGGGACGGTGTAGGCTGCGCGGGCTCGGCGGGCTTCGTCGGGCTGCAGATCACCGAGGCGCACGCAACTCTCCGAGGCATCCCCGCCGTACAGCAACTCCCTTGGAAATCCCGCTCCTTCCCAGTACTCCGCCCGGCATCCCACCACCAGCCGCGCCCCGCTCTCCCGCAGCCACTCCCCCGTCCCCCGGGTCCACGCGTCCAGCCGGTGGGCCAGCACGGGCGGCATCTCCTCGGGCCCGTCGAGAAGCAGCAGCAAGGGCCTCCCGGCGTCGCCCGCGACCCGCGCCAGCCGCTCGGGGCCGACGTCGCCGAGGCCGCCGGGCAGGGCGACGG
>NZ_JAWOAI010001088.1:0-1331 GCF_033194735.1 Streptomyces sp. W16 | reverse complement strand
CGGCGGCGAGCGGGTGCTGGCGCAGTTCCGCACGCCGGGCGGGACGTACGGCGCGGTCGCCGCGAAGGCGCAGGACGTGGCGGCGTGCGGGGCGCGTGACCCGCAGGTGCTGGCCGGAGTGCTGTGGAAGTCGGCGGCGGGCACCTGGTATCTGCTGGCCGCCGGCGGCAAGGACACGAAGTCGGTCAGGGCGACGGGCGGGGTGAACGGCTCGGCGCAGGGCGGCCTGCTGGCCGTGAAGACGAAGCAGGGCGTCCAGGCCGAGCTGAAGGGCACGCTGGCCGACGGCAGGACGATCACCGGCCTCCGCTAGCTGACACCGGCGTCAACAAGTACCCGCACAAGGGTTCCCCGCGGACCTACCCGTCAGTACATTGACGCCATGTCCAACAAGCCGCTCAAGGCCCGAAGGGTGTCCTTCTCCTGGGAGGGCACCCCGCTGCACTGGGTGCCCGGCGATCCGTTCACCTCGCACACGATCAATGTGCTGCATCTGCTGCTGCCCGCCGGTGAGCGGTGGTTCGTGCACGTCTACAAGCAGGTGCTGCCCCTCATCCGGGACGACCGGCTGCGCGAGGACGTGATCGGGTTCATCGGCCAGGAGGCGATGCACTCCCAGGCCCACGACGAAGTTCTGCCGCATCTGCGGGAGTTGGGCCTCGACCCGACCCCGTACACCGCGCAGGTCGACTGGTTCTTCGAGAAGCTGCTCGGCGACCGCACCCTGCCCCCGGGCCGGGCCCGGAAGTGGTGGCTACTGGAGCGGGTCGCCGTCATCGCGGCCATCGAGCACTACACGGCGTTCCTCGGCAACTGGATGCTGAACGCCGAGGAGCTGGACCGGCGCGGCGCCGATCCGACCATGCTGGACCTGCTGCGCTGGCACGGCGCCGAGGAGGTCGAGCACCGGTCCGTCGCCTTCGACCTCTTCATGCACGTCGACGGCAGCTACCGGCGGCGCGCCCGCACCTGGGCCACCGCGTTCATCGCGCTGATGTTCCTGTGGCAGCGCGGGGCCCGTTTCTTCATGGCGAACGACCCGACCCTCGTCGACCGCCGCGCGAGCTTCAAGGACTTCTACGTCGCCGGCCGGCGCGGCACCCTGCCCGCGACCGGCGACATGCTCAGGTCCATACCCCGCTACCTGAGCCGCGCCTACCACCCGTCCCAGGAGGGCAGCACCGAGCAGGCCGTCGCCTATCTGGCCTCCTCGCCCGCGGCGCTGGCCGCCGAGAAGAGGGCGGAGTAGTGCCGAAGCCGCTCACGGTCGCGGTGCTGGCCGGTGCAGCGCTGCTGACCCGGCGCGCGCTGCGGCGCCGGGTGCGGGTCTC
>NZ_JAWOAI010001087.1:0-1331 GCF_033194735.1 Streptomyces sp. W16 | reverse complement strand
ACGGCCGCGGTCCTCGTCCGGGGACGTCGCAGGCCGGGAACGTCAGGCGGCGGCCCGGGTGACCTGTGGCCGGCGCCCCGCCGTCGCGGATCCGCCCGGGAGTACGGCAGCGTGCCGACGTCGGCGCGTTCTCGCCGCAACCCTTCGGCGCACGGGGTGTCGAGGGGTTCACTCAGGCGCCGATCGGGACGACGGACCAGGACCGCATCCGGCACCTGGCCGTCGCGTTGCCGCCCCGCTATGCCGCCCGTCTCTTCGAGGCCCAGGAGCAGGGCGCCGCGGAGCAACGCCTCCAGGAACTCGCCGCTGAGGCACTCAAGGAGGTGTACTTCCAGGACGGAGGCCGTCGCGCCGGCAGTCTGGAGGAAGTCCGGTTCACGGAGATCGAGCACCTGGAGTTCGACCTGTAGCAGCCGCGCCCCCGAACAGCTCGCGAGCCCCGTTGAGCCGAAGCGCGATAGGTGTCACAAAGGCAGGTTTGTTGTCACCGAGGTCGGCGGCTATGTCCTTTACCGAGAGTCTTGTCCGCCGAACCCGGAGTCGTGTCCCTCGACGGGCCGATGTGGTCGGCGCTCCGGAAGCCGTGTGATCGCGGCGCTCACTGCCAGCCCGAGCGTGACACCGACAGCGGCGGCGACGCTCTGCGCCCAGGCATTGTCGAGGGAGTCGGGCAGGACGGCGCTGGTGAGCCGGGTGGCGCCCCACAGGACTGTTACCGCGGCCAGTGCGGCCGGCCAGCGGTGCGGTACCCCGTCGCTGATGTCGTCGACGATATAGAAGAGGAGCAGCAGCGCCATAAGGAAGCTGCCGTCGAAATCATCCCAGCCGAGCGCGGTGAACCCGGCCCCGAAGGCAAGCGCGAACAGCCAGAGCCCCACCAGTCGCCGGACGGACGTGGGCGGCTGTCGCCTCGCACCATGCCAAGGCCAAAAGAACCGTGTGATGTGCTGGACGATCGCGTACTTCTGCATGACTCGCGTCCTGATCCCCCGGGGTGGCCGACTCCTGCCGGCGCTCAGTGGTAGGACGCACAGGAGCAGGACGCGGTTGTGGTGAAGTGTCGCCGCATGGAACCGCCTCGGGGAGCCAGAGGCTGTCGATCTTCGCCCCTGGTGACAGAAGGGCTGCCGAGTGAGCATGTGTGACAAGCCGCGTGCTTCGCTGGTGACAACCAGGCCGCTTCGACGGTCCTGTACACCGGTTCTGGGCTTGATCCGCTTTGGCGGACATCCGAGATCAGGGGTTCTGCCCCGGGAGGATGTCCATCATGGAGAGCATGGGGAAGAAGAAGCCACGCCCTCGCCGCTCGTTCACGCCGGAGTTCAAGGCCG
>NZ_JAWOAI010001086.1:0-1311 GCF_033194735.1 Streptomyces sp. W16 | reverse complement strand
GACGGCCGCCCGGCCGATCCCCTCACCCGGCGGGAACGCGAGGTCGCCGCCCTGGTGACCCGGGGCCTGTCCAACCGGGAGATCGCCGAACGGCTCGTCATCTCCAAACGCACCGTGGACGCCCACGTGGAGCACATCCTCGCCAAGCTGGGGATCGCCTCCCGTACCGAGATCCTGGCCCCGGCACAGCCGGAGGGCACCTCGACGGCGTAGGTATCCGGGTGTTTCCGCATACCTAGGTACCCCCTTGCACAGCCCCTGCCTGCGACTGGGTGCACCCATCTCCCGGAGTTCACGCCCCCCGCACCCACCCCGCACCCCAGGCTGGTCGCACCGCCAGGGGAACGGAACGTCGCGGGCGCCGGCAGTGTTGGTCAACCCCACGGCTGTCATGGCAAGGCGCCCGTCACCGCACCTCCCCTGGCGGTACTCACATGGGGCTGCCCCTGTCGGCGGGGGCAGCCCTCGGACACCGGTGATCAGCCGCGCCCGGCCCGCTCGTACATCGTCCTGGCGGTGGCGCCCAGGATCTCGCCGTACATCTTGGTCGGCTGGAAGGCGTCCAGCGCGCTGTTGACCGAGACGAGGGTGCCCTTCCCGGTCGCCTCGTCGAACCCGGCCAGCCACGGGCCGCCGCTGGAGCCGCCGGTCATGTCGCAGGGGATCATCTGCTGGCCGTTCTCCTTCTTCTCCGTGCCCGTGCAGCGCAGGAGTTCCTCGCCGAGCTGAGGGTGGGTGGCGGGGTAGCCGAAGGACGAGATCTTCCCGCCGACCGCCCGGTTGAAGGCGACGGGCGTGCCGCCCACGACGTCCGTGAGCCTACGACCGCTCCTGTCCGCGTCGACGACCATCGCGGCCACGTCGTTCGTGCCCTCCTGCGCGAAGGTGCGCGGCGTCAGGACGGAACGGACCGCGAAGGCGCCGTACGGCTGCCTGCCCTTGCTGTAGGCCGGGACGAACACCATCGACATGTTGGTGTTGTCGGGCGAGGCGGAACGGCGGACGCAGTGCCCCGCGGTCATCACGACGGACCGGTTGGCGCTCTGCACGGCGGTGGCCGTGCACCAGGTGTCGGAGCCCCCGGCGTTGACCATGAAGAGCCGTCCCACGGTCTTCAGCTGTGGACCGGTCCACGTCTTGGTCTTCGGCCCGGTCGGCCCGAGGTCCACGGACTTCCCCACGGCCTTGATCCGGGCCGGCGTCCAGTAGGCGAGGGCGTCCTTGCGTTCCTGCGCCGTGAATCCGAAGGACGACACCGGGTCGGGAGCGGCGGCGGCGCGCTCGGCGCCGGAGACGGCCGTGGCCGAGACC
>NZ_JAWOAI010001085.1:0-1343 GCF_033194735.1 Streptomyces sp. W16 | reverse complement strand
CGGCTGTTCACCGTGGCGACCGCCGCGGACGGCATCATCCTCGCCTCCGTGGGCGGCGAGGAGGCCGTGCAGGCGGCCGGTATCACCGGCATGCTGCTCGCCGCGCGCCTCGCCGTGCCGGTGATGGCGGCGGCGCTGGACCAGGAAGGTTCGATCGCGGCCATCGCGGAGCAGCTGCGCGGGTCCGGCTCGCAGCAGCTCGCGCTCGCGCCCTACCTGATCGGCCCCGAGATCGACCCGGGTCTGCTCCAGGCGGCGGCTGCCGAGGCGGGCTGTTCGGCCGCCGAGCCGCTCGGCCCGTACCCGGCGATCGGCAAGCTCGCGCTCGCCAAGTACACGACGGCGCTGGGTATCGCCCCGCCGCAGCAGCAGGGCGCACCGGTTCGCTGATCCGATCCGGTCCGACCTGGCCAGGCCAGGCCTGGCACGTGTAACGCCGTAGCGCCGAAAGGGCCCCTCCTCACGCAGGAGCGGGCCCTTCGGCATGCGTGGCCGTCCGCACACGCGTCGGACTCAGCCGAACACCACACAGGATGCGGCGGTCACGTCGATCGATCCGCCGGGGCGCGGGATGCCGGTGGCGGGGTCGACGGCGAACCAGGTCACGTGTCCGGACCGCTCGTTGGCCACGTACAGGTGGCCGTCGGACTCGGCGAGGGCGCGCGGCCAGTGGCCCCCGCAGGGCACCGTCCCGACCAGGCTCAGCCCCTCCCCTTCGACGGCGAGCACGGACAGCACGTCCTCGCCGCGGGTCGCCGTCCAGACGAAGCGGCCGTCCGGCGAGGTCACGATGCCGGAGGGGTAGGCGGCGTCGCCTGCCGGGGCGCCCGGCAGCACCGGGGTCTCGGCCAGCGGTTTCAGTGCGCCGCTCCCGGCGTCCCAGCGGCAGACGGTGATCGTCGGGGTGAGTTCGTTGAGGACGTAGGCGCGGTCGCCGTCGGGGTGGAAGGCGAGGTGGCGGGGGCCCGAGCCGGGCCTGAGGGCGATCTCGCGGTGCAGTGCGGGGCGTCCGTCGTCGAGCGTGCACACCAGCACGGAGTCGGTGCCGAGGTCGATTCCGACGGCCCAACGGCCACTGGGGTCGGGCTGGATCTGGTGGGCGTGCGGACCCTGCTGGCGTAGTTCGTGCGGGCCCGAGCCGGTGTGCCGGAGTTGCCCGGAAGGGCGGTCCGCCAGTGTGCCGTCGGGGCGGACCGGCACGGCGGTGACACTGCCGGAGCCGTAGTCGGCGGTCAGGACGTGCCCCGCGTACAGGCTCAGGTGGGTCGGTCCCACGCCGCCGAGGCGCACCGGCGGACCGAGCGGTTCGGGCTTGTCGCCGTTGAAGCGGTACGCGGCCACCG
>NZ_JAWOAI010001084.1:0-1346 GCF_033194735.1 Streptomyces sp. W16 | reverse complement strand
TCAACCCCTACGACGCCCCGCGCCTCGCCTCCGCCGCGCACAGCGCGCTCCACCTCCGGGGCGCCGAGAACGACTCGGCGCACGGCCACCTCCACCACGCGCTCGTCGCCGCCCGCCTCCGCGACGGCGAACGGGTCGCGCACGCCCTCGGCCAGGTCCTCGACGGCGACTTCTTCCACGCCTCGCTGATGAGCGCGCACTACCCGAACCGCGAGGTCTACAACGCGGACGCCGCGCACACCCTGCCCGGCGTGATCGTCGAGACGCTCGTGCAGTCGACGCCGGACCGGCTGGTCCTGCTGCCCGCGCTGCCGGCGGCGTATCCGCAGGGCCAACTCACCGGCGTACGTACGAGGTTCGGGGCGGAACTCGATCTGACCTGGACGCAGGACACGGCCGTGGCGGTCCTCCGCCCCTCCCGCACCCGCCGCGTCGAACTGCGGACTTCCTCCGGCACACAGCCGCTCGAACTCGTCGCCGGAGAAGACCGCGTCCTCACCCTGGGGGCGCGGTAGCCACTCGCAACTCCCCCCACCCATGGAAGGGACACCATGGCAACACGCACCCGCAGCAGGCTCACCATGGCCCTGCTGGCCCCCGCCCTCGCGCTCGGCGCCACCGTCGGCCTCGCCTCGGCCCCCGCCTCCGCCGCCGTCTGGAGCTCCTGCGACCAGTGGGGCAGCACGACCCTGAACGGCTACACGCTCTACAACGACATCTGGGGCTCCGGCGCCGGCAGTCAGTGCATCTGGGCCAACTCCGGTACCAACTGGGGCGTCAACGCCAACCACCCCAACACCGGCGGCATCAAGGCCTATCCCAACGCCAAGAAGGTGATCGGAAAGTCGATCACCTCGCTGGGTTCGCTCAAGAGCAGCTACAACGTCACGGTGCCGTCGTCCGGCGCGTACAACACGTCGTACGACATCTGGGACACCAACTACGCCTACGAGATCATGCTCTGGGTCAACAAGACCGGCGCGGTCGGTCCGCTCGGCACCTCGCAGGGCAGCCTGACGCTGGGCGGTTCCACCTGGACCGTCTACAAGGGCAACAACGGCAGCAACGACGTGTTCTCGTTCGTCCGCAGCTCCAACTCCTCGTCCGGGACGATCGACATCCTGCCGATCCTCAAGTGGATCAAGGACACCAAGGGCTGGTTCGGCAACGTGACCATCGGAGACCTGCAGTTCGGCTTCGAGATCACGTCCTCGTCCGGCGGGCTCGCCTTCACCACCAACAGCGAGAGCGTCACCAGTAGTTGATCGGTCCGGCGGGCCGGCCCTCGCCCTGTGCGGGGCCGGCCCGTGCGGTCACGCCGGGTCGACCTCGGCGCGCAGAGCGTT
>NZ_JAWOAI010001083.1:0-1351 GCF_033194735.1 Streptomyces sp. W16 | reverse complement strand
GCACGGTCCGCCATACGTCGGCGGCTCGCCGCCCGATCTCCGCGAGCACCGCGTCGGGCAACTGCTCGGCGAACTCGCCGCTCCCGTCGTGCAGTTGGGCGGCGAGCTCGGCCAAGTAGGGCCGTTCCTCAGGCTCCTTGGCCAGACATTGGGCGAACAACGGCACAAGCGCGGCCGGTACGCCGCGCAGGTCGGCCTCCGCGTACCGCACCCGGTACAGCAGATCCGCGGGCTGCCCGCTGCCGAACGGGGCCCGCCCGGTGGCCGCGAACACGAGCACACCGGCCAGCGCGAAGACGTCACCGGCCGCGTCGTGCTCCATCCCGCCCGCCTGCTCCGGGGACATGAACGCGGGAGTGCCGACCGAGGCACCGGTACGGGTCAGCGGGTCGTCGCCGATGGCGCGCGCGATCCCGAAGTCGATGACCTTCGGGCCGTAGGCGGTGAGGAGGATGTTCGACGGCTTCAGGTCGCGGTGCACGACGTCGGAGCGGTGGAGCTGGTCCAGCGCCGAACACAGCGCGGCACCCAGCGCCCGTACCGACCTCTCGGGCAGCGGTCCCGCGCTCAGGACGGCCTCGTCGAGGGCGGGCCCGAGCACGAACTCCGTTGCCAGCCAAGGCGTTTCGGCGAACGGATCGGCGTCCACCACCCGGGCCCCGAACCGGTCCCCGATGACCCGGGCCGCGTCCACTTCGAGCCGGAACCGGGTACGGATGCCTGGATCGGTCGCGATCCGGGCGTGCATGGTCTTGAGCGCGACCGTACGACCGCCGACGCCACGCGCCATGTACACCGTGCCCATGCCACCACTGCCGAGCCGGGCAACTAGCCGGTACGGACCGAGAGTTACGGGGTCGTCGTGGGCGAGAGGGGTCGGCATGGGGCTTCGGGCCCTTGTCGTCAGGAGCTGTGGTGGGGACCGCGGCCGATACGACACTCACTCCCGGCCGCGCCTACTGGGACAACTGCACCTCGGCGGCCAGCACGGAGGCCGACTGGTGAGCGACGGCCGCGACGATCCGGGCGGGCAACCAGCCGACGCCGAGCCCACCACCCTCTGTGGGAAAGGCAGTTCGGGAGTCGGGCGCCAGCTCCCCGATAATGTCAGAGAGTTGAGGACGATGGGCCGGATCACGCGCCGAACACCGCGCCACCAGCGAACGCAGCACGGCCGGCAACTCCCCCCGCTCCGGCGCCGCGTGGCCCGTCGCGGCGTACGCGAGCGTCGCACCCAGCGCGTATACGTCACCCAGCGGACGCGGCTGCCCACCGGCCGCCTGCTCGGGAGGAAGACTCGCGAGGTCCAGCCCCGGCGCTCCCCACCGCGGCACACCGTCCGGCGCGGCGG
>NZ_JAWOAI010001082.1:0-1354 GCF_033194735.1 Streptomyces sp. W16 | reverse complement strand
CCGCCGTGGCCAGCGCCGCCGCGCCGAGCAGGGCGCCCACGCGGTTCAACCCGCGCCGCGCGCCTGGGATTCTTCCTGTGCCGATCATGCTGTCTCGCCTTCCGGGAGCACTGTTCTCACTGCCGCGCCACCCATGACCGTGACGCCTACGGCCGTAGCCTGGGCAATGGTGACGGCGGGGCGGGGGAGCGGCAATGACGTGGGAGCGAACGCCCGGTCAGGAATTTCTCATGGTCTGTTGGCCTGTTCTTGACCCTGCTCTCAGCTGAGCAGGCTGCGGCCCAGCCAGTCGGCGGTGTCGCGGACCCCGGGCAGGGCGAAGAAGTAGCCCCCGCCGTACGGCGAGACGTAGTCGACCAGCGGTTCACCGGCCAGGCGTTTCTGCACGGTCTCGAACTGCCGGGCCAGGTCCTGCTGGTAGCAGCAGAACAGCAGGCCCATGTCGAGGTTGCCGTTGCTGTCCATGCCTCGGTCGTAGTTGTAGCCCCGGCGCAGGATGCGCTGGTCGGCGCTCTGCGTGGTGCGTGGGTTGGCGAGCCGGATGTGACTGTCGAGCGGGATCACATCGCCCTGCGGATCCTGGGCGAAGTTCGGGGTGTCCTTCTCGTGCCGTCCGTCCAGCGGGGCGCCGGTGTCCCGGGCGCGGCCGAACATCCGCTCCTGCTCGGTGATGGAGACCCGGTCCCAGAACTCCACCAACATCCTTATCAGGCGTACGACTTGATAGCTGCCGCCGGTCGTCCACGCCGGTTCGCCGCTGTCGGCCCGCACCCACACGAGGTCGTTCATCGCGCGGGCGTCGGTCACCTCCGGGTTGGCGATGCCGTCCTTGAAGCCGAGGTGGTTGCGCGGGGTGCCAGAAGGGCGCGGCGGGCTGATGAAACCGTCCGTCCGCCACCGCACCTGCATGCCCCCACGGGTGTGCCGGGTGACATCACGCAGGGCGTGCAGGACGGTGTCGGAGGTGTCGGCGCAGAACTGCACGCTCAGATCACCGTGGCACCAGGCGGAGTCGAGGTCGTCGTCGGGGAAGGCGGGCATCGCGGTCAGTCGGCGGGGCACGCGCTTCGCGAGCCCGTAGCGGTCGTCGAAGAGGGAGGCCCCGACGCCGACCGTGACGCTCAGCCGGTCGGCCGGGAGGTCCGGTCCGAGGGTGCCCGAGTCGGCGGGCGGCGCGGTGATGCCCAGGTCCTCCGGGCTGCCGCCGGAGGTCAGGAAACGCGCCCGGTCGGTCAACGTCCGCAGCAGGTCGGTGAGTTCGGCCCGGTTCTCGGCGGTCGTGTCGAAGGAGACGAACGCCGTGGCGCGCTGCGCGGGGGTGACGATCCCCGCCTGGTGGAGCCCGTGGAAGGGC
>NZ_JAWOAI010001081.1:0-1360 GCF_033194735.1 Streptomyces sp. W16 | reverse complement strand
GAGTCTGGCAGTGGTCTCCGCGGGTTCCGGGCCGATGTCCGCCGTGGCCGTGGCCGTGGCTGCGGCCGGGGCGCGGGTGCGGCGGACGGCGAGGAGGAGGGCGAGGAGCAGCAGGAGGAGTACGGCGGTCAGGGCGATGAAGAGGAGGCGCAGGTAGTCCGTGGACTTGTGCTCGCCGAGTTCGGTGACGCCCAGCTTCTTGTCGATCAGTTGGCCGCCGGTGAGCGAGGACTTCTTGAGCGCTGTGCACAAGTCGCTTGTGCAGGTGCCGAGTTCGTTCAGCGTCCTGGTGTCCAGCCGGTCGATCCGGGCGTCCCGGTCGACGAGTGCGTGGCCGGCCAGGACGATCAGCGCGGTGCCGCCCTGGCCGGTGTGCACGTCGGCCGGCACCTCCACCCGAAGGTTCTTGAGGTCCCGGCGGACGGTGGTCTGGTCGACCTTCCGACCGGCGTCGAGGGCCAGGGGCTTGTTCAGCGTGACCGTGACCTCGGCCCCGTCGTCGAGCGCATCCTGCCAACAGCCCAGTCGCGTCGGAAAGTTCTTGCCGCAGTCCGCGCCGGAGGCAGCCGCGGGCTCCGCCGGAATCACCACGATCAACAAGCCGAACAGCAAGGCAGTGAACAACGTACGTCTCATGACGACCCCCCGTTGGCGCCCATAGTGGAGGCAACAGGGCCGTGGCCGAAAGGGGTTGACTGAGAATGCTCAATTCATTTCTACAGCTGGAAAACCTGATGGCAACGGGTGAACATCTGTCGCGCCCGTTCCACCCAATCACTGGCCAGGACATCGAAGTCGGCCTGCGAGATCCGGCAGGTCAGCGGGAGGTCGCAGACCCCGGCGAGGCAGGGTCTCGGTCCGCGTACGTCCCACACCGACAGCATGGGATTCAGCTGTTCGGTGTTCCACGCGTTGGACGCGGCGGCGGCGATCGCCAATTGATCCTTGCGCAAAGAATGACCGTCGGTGACAAAAGCGACGAGGAGTCTTTTCGTGGTCATGAAACGCACGGTGAGCGTGCGCCCCGACTCCTCTAGATCGAATTGCAGGGAGAGGGAATCTACATCGCTCTCGACGTGGTAATTCCGGCGGGCGCCCCAGGTGTGCGTCAACTGCCGCCAGGACGAGGCGATGTCGTAGTCCCGGCCGGGCGGGATCGAGGCCTCAGGCGTCGCCACGGACCACCGCCCGCGTGACCATGTCGTCGGTGAGACCCGCGTCCAGCAGGGCCTGCGCGTGCAGCAGCAGACAGGACGGCACCGGCAGACTCGTACCGCCGCCTCGACGGGCCGCCAGCTCGCTGCGGCGGACCTCGATCGTGCGGGCCACGGCGGGCGGCGGCCAGACCGCTGTGCGCGGC
>NZ_JAWOAI010001080.1:0-1361 GCF_033194735.1 Streptomyces sp. W16 | reverse complement strand
CAGGGACTCAGCGCGGTCGCCGCACCCTCGCTCGGCGACCCGGCCCGCTTCGACATCGCCCTGCGTCCGGCCGCCGCGGCCGACGCCGCCCGCCTGTTCGTCCCTCCGGAGCAGAACACGGCCCCCGAGCCCGCCCGGTGGGCCTCGGACCCGATGCGGCTGGAGGCCGAGCGGGAACTCGTCGCACGGATCGGCGCCCACCTCTCCGAGCGGCTGCCGGACTACATGAAGCCGTCCAGCTTCCAGGTGCTCGATGTGATGCCGCTGACCAGCACCGGCAAACTCGACCGCGGCGCGCTCCCCGAACCGGTCGGCACCCGGCAGCACACCTACATCGCCCCGCGCCACTCCGACGAGGAGCTGATGGCCGAGGTGTGGGCGCAGGTGCTCGGCGTCGAACGGGTCGGCATGGCGGACGACTTCTTCTCCCTCGGCGGGCACTCCCTGCTCGCCACCGAGGTCGTGGCCCGGGCCCGGGAGGCACTGGGCGTGGACATCCCGCTGGCGCTGATCTTCGAGTCCCCGACCGTCGCCCAGCTCTGCGCGGCGATCCGCGACCGCGCGGAAGCGGCGCCGGGGAAGCCCGCCGAGGTCCCGCTGACGCGGCTGCCGCGCACGAGTGCCAGGAGCGGCCGGGCATGAGCGGACCTACGATCACGGAACCGGAGCAGGGGCCCACGGCGGGACCGCCCGACGAGGTCTTCGCACTGCCCACCTCGTGCGTCCAGCGTGGCGTGTGGGCGATGCACCAGGCATCGCCAGGCCACGCCGTGCTGGCCGTGCCCGAGGCCATAGCCATCAGCGGGCGGCTCGACCTCACCGCACTGCGGGCGGCCTTCGCCGAGCTGATCCGCCGGCACGAGGCGCTGCGCACGGCCTTCCGCGAGGCCGACGGGGACCTGGTGGCCGAGGTCCACGCGGAGGTCCCCTTCGAACTGCCGCTGACCGACCTCAGCGGCCTCGCGCCGGAGGAACGGGAAGCGGAGACCGGGCGACTGATCGCAGATCAGGTCGCCTCGGCCCCCGACCCCGCCTGCGTCCCGCTGCTCGGCGGCCTGCTGATCCGTAACGCCCCCGACGACCACGTCCTGGTCTGCGTCGGCCACCTCCTGGTGTACGACGCCGCCTCCCGGGACATCTTCGCCGGTGAACTGGGCGCCCTGTACAGCGCGTACGTCCAGGGCCGCGAACCCGCGCTGCCCGCGCCGACGCTGCAGTACCCGGACGTGGCGCACTGGCAGAACGAGTCGCTGCGCACCGGGAGCTGGAACGCACAGATCGACCACTGGCGCACGACGCTGGCCGACGCACCGGCCCAGGACCCGGGCAACCCGAGGGCGGCGCGCGGCTTCGACGCCGAT
>NZ_JAWOAI010001079.1:0-1374 GCF_033194735.1 Streptomyces sp. W16 | reverse complement strand
CCCTCGTTCCGCAGCGCAGGCGGGTGCCGGTGCGGCGGGAGACCGTGTCCGCCGCCGCCGTCTCGTCGGCGGAGCCGGTACGGGAGCGGAGCACTCCCTAGACCAAGCACAAGCCCAAGCCCAGGCTCAACCACGCGAATCGGCGGGTCCGTTGACGACGGACCCGCCGATTCGCTGTGTACGCCCGGGTGTTGCCCCAGGTCACCTCAACGCGTGCTGACCACCACGGTCTTGGCGGCCTTGTCGTGCAGGCCCTGCTTGTACGGCTTGTCGAAGAAGCTCCAACCGCCGCTGATCACCGTCCAGATGCAGGCGCAGCAGAACGCGAACGGGATCCACAGCACGGCCGCGCGGATCAGGTTGGTCTGCACGGAGGGCGTCGACCCGTTGTCGAGGTTGGCCACCCGCAGGCCCAGCCACTTCTTGCCCAGCGTCTGGCCCGACTTGGCGAGCATCACGGTGTCGTAGCCCATGTACAGCACGGCCGCGGTGAGCGACTGCCCGAGCGACTTGGCGTACGACACGTGGTCGGAGTTGATGTTGTACTCGTGCACTCCGAAGGCCCAGGTGAGCAGCCAGACGGCGATGCCGACGAGGATCATGTCGATGATCCGGGCGAGCGTGCGCCGGCCGCTGTCGGCGAGCGGGGGCATGCCGGCGAGCGGGTCGGTGGGGTAGGAGCCGCCGCCGTAGGGAGGCGGCTGCGGAGGACCGCTGCCGTAAGGCGGGTCGTACGGTGAGCCCGATCCCTGGCCAGGAGGGGGCTGCTTCCTGAACGGGTCGTCTTCCGGCGGCTGCTGGCCGGAGCCCGGGGGCGGTTCGGTACTCATGGCCCGAGTCGACCGCGAACACCACGGCTCCGCATCCGGCGAGCGGCCGTCCGGGGTACGGAATCAGGTACCCCGGATGCCGTACCCCGCTATCCCGCTACGAACGTATGTGCGGCCTTGTCGTGCCAGCACTGGCGCCAGGGGCGGTCGAACAGGCACCAGGCGACACCGATGATCCCGATGCCGAGCAGGCCCGGGACGCTGTAGACCAGCCAGCGGCGCAGCGCCCCGCCGAAACCGGGCGGCTCGTGGCTCTCGATGCCGCGCACCTCAAGGCCGCACAGCTTCTTGCCGAGGGTACGGCCCCATCTGGCGGTCGGCAGCGCCTCGTAGAGGACGCCGAAGAGGAGGAGCACGGCGAGGACGATGCCGAGGTAGACGGCCGTGGTGCCGTCCAGCAGCCAGACCGTTTCGGCACGGCCGGAGAGCTTGGCCGCGTCGATCTTCTCGTTGATGTGGTCGGCCGCCCTGCCGCCGAGCGGTACGGCCGCCGCGGCGGTGACCGCGCCGAGCACGACGGTGTCGACGAGCCGGGCCACCAGCC
>NZ_JAWOAI010001078.1:0-1375 GCF_033194735.1 Streptomyces sp. W16 | reverse complement strand
GACGCCACCGCGGCCAGGGCGGTACCCGCCGGAGCGGTGACCAGCACGTCGCAACTCGCGGCGCGGCCCCGCGGCTGCGCGGGCGGCCCCAGCGGGTCTACGACGGTCAGCCGGATCTGCATCGCCGTCAGCGGTCCCTTCTGCCCGGGCACGGATTTCCCCCCACCCCAACACGAGCACATCGGCCAGTTCTGCAGGCATCCTCGCACCTGCCACTGACAACGCGCCCGGGGCCCGGCAGCAAGTGATCTTGATTGGTCAGCTCTGTCCCCAAAAGTGCCTGACCAGTGCCGCACCGGTGATCGAGTGAGACCAGTCATGTCCGGCTTCGGTGACCATTGGGGCAACCGGGAGACCGGGGTGAGCGTCTTTCCTTCGAACATGTACGGCGATGCTTACGTAGGTAGCCCCAAGAGGGGCGGCACTACAGTGGACCGGAACACAGGCAAGCAGCAGGGAGCGCAGACGTGCGGCCGGTAGGCAGCAAGTACCTCCTGGAGGAGCCGCTCGGACGCGGTGCCACGGGCACCGTCTGGCGGGCCCGCCAGCGTGAGACCGCGGGCGCCGAGGCGGCCGTCCAGGGTCAGCCCGGTGAGACCGTCGCGATCAAGGTCCTCAAGGAAGAACTCGCGAGCGATCCCGACATCGTGATGCGGTTCCTGCGCGAGCGGTCGGTGCTGCTGCGCCTGACCCACCCGAACATCGTCCGGGTCCGCGACCTCGTCGTAGAAGGCGATCTCCTGGCGCTCGTCATGGACCTTGTCGAGGGCCCCGACCTGCACCACTACCTGCGCGAGAACGGCCCCTTCAGCCCCGTCGGCGCAGCCCTGCTCACCGCGCAGATCGCCGACGCGCTGGCCGCCAGCCACGCCGACGGCGTCGTGCACCGCGACCTGAAGCCGGCGAACGTCCTGCTCAAGCAGGGCGGCGGCCAGATGTACCCGCTGCTCACCGACTTCGGCATCGCCCGCCTCGCCGACTCCCCGGGCCTGACCCGCACCCACGAGTTCGTCGGCACGCCCGCGTACATCGCGCCGGAGTCCGCCGAAGGCCGCCCGCAGACCTCCGCCGTGGACATCTACGGCGCCGGCATCCTGATGTACGAGCTGGTCACCGGCCGTCCGCCGTTCTCCGGCGGCTCCGCCCTCGAAGTCCTGCACCAGCACCTGAGCGCCGAACCGCGCCGCCCCTCGACCGTCCCCGACCCGCTGTGGACGGTCATCGAGCGCTGCCTGCGCAAGAACCCGGACGAGCGGCCCAGCGCCGAGAACCTCGCCCGCGGCCTGCGCGTCGTCGCCGAGGGCATCGGCGTGCACGCGAACTCCGCGCAGATCGCCGCCGCCGAGAACGTCGCGATGCTGCTGGCCCCCGACCC